>NZ_JAENDM010000038.1:0-39389 GCF_019375075.1 Escherichia sp. XD33 | reverse complement strand
CAGGAGAACCCCGCTGACCCGGCGGCGTGTTTGCCGTTGTTCCGTGTCAGTGGTGGCGCATTATAGGGAGTTATTCCGGCCTGACAAGAGGAAATTTAAAATAATTTTCTGACCGCGCATTTTTTCAGCAAAAGCCCCGTTAATGTGCCATAAAACAAGCAATTTGCCGTTTTTGCAACCGTAATCACACTTCCTGGTGGCATACTAAGGAGGAATAAAAAGAAAAAGGAAGATAAGTAATGCCTTTAAGCGCACAACAGTTAGCTGCACAGAAAAACCTTTCGTATGTTCTGGCTGAGAAGCTGGCGCAACGGATCTTAAAAGGTGAATATGAACCCGGCACCATTTTGCCCGGTGAGATTGAGCTGGGCGAGCAATTTGGAGTGAGTCGTACAGCGGTACGCGAAGCGGTCAAAACGTTAACGGCAAAAGGGATGGTTTTACCGCGACCGCGAATTGGTACTCGGGTCATGCCACAATCGAACTGGAATTTTCTTGATCAGGAATTGCTTACCTGGTGGATGACAGAAGAGAACTTTCATCAGGTCATCGATCACTTTCTGGTTATGCGTATCTGTCTGGAGCCGCAAGCCTGCCTACTGGCAGCAACGGTTGGCACCGCGGAACAGAAAGCGCATCTCAATACGTTAATGGCCGAAATGGCGGCATTAAAAGAGAACTTTCGCCGTGAACGCTGGATCGAAGTCGATATGGCCTGGCATGAGCATATCTATGAAATGAGCGCCAATCCGTTTTTGACCTCATTCGCCTCGCTATTCCATTCGGTTTATCACACTTACTTCACGTCAATTACCAGCGACACAGTGATAAAGCTGGATCTGCATCAGGCGATTGTCGATGCGATTATCCAAAGCGATGGCGACGCGGCATTTAAAGCTTGTCAGGCGCTGCTACGCTCACCTGATAAGTGATAACCCGATAACAGGACATTGAATGAGCGATAAAAAGAAGCGCAGTATGGCGGGTTTGCCGTGGATCGCGGCGATGGCCTTCTTCATGCAGGCACTTGATGCCACTATTCTTAATACCGCCTTACCCGCAATCGCTCATAGCCTTAATCGTTCTCCTCTCGCGATGCAATCAGCCATCATCAGTTATACGCTGACGGTGGCGATGCTTATTCCGGTAAGCGGATGGCTAGCCGATCGCTTCGGTACGCGTCGCATTTTTACCCTTGCCGTGAGTCTGTTCACATTGGGTTCTCTGGCCTGCGCACTTTCTAATTCGCTACCACAGCTGGTTGTCTTCCGGGTTATTCAGGGGATAGGCGGCGCAATGATGATGCCTGTTGCTCGGCTGGCCTTACTGCGCGCTTATCCTCGTAATGAACTTCTTCCAGTATTGAATTTTGTCGCCATGCCGGGTCTGGTGGGGCCAATTTTAGGCCCCGTTCTTGGCGGCGTGCTGGTCACCTGGGCAACCTGGCACTGGATATTTTTAATCAATATCCCCATAGGTATTGCGGGCCTTCTTTACGCGCGCAAACATATGCCCAATTTCACCACCGCACGACGCAGATTCGATATCACTGGCTTTTTGCTGTTTGGCCTCAGCCTTGTTCTCTTCTCAAGCGGAATAGAGCTATTCGGGGAAAAGATTGTCGCCAGCTGGATTGCCTTGACGGTAATTGTCACCAGCATCGGGTTACTGCTTCTCTATATTCTCCATGCACGACGCACGCCAAACCCATTAATTTCATTAGATTTATTTAAAACCCGCACTTTCTCGATCGGTATCGTAGGCAATATTGCAACCCGTCTGGGGACCGGCTGTGTACCGTTCCTTATGCCATTGATGTTACAGGTAGGATTTGGTTATCAGGCGTTTATTGCTGGCTGTATGATGGCACCGACAGCGTTAGGTTCCATTATTGCAAAATCGATGGTTACCCAAGTCTTACGTCGTCTGGGCTATCGCCATACGTTAGTGGGGATCACGGTGATTATTGGGCTAATGATCGCTCAGTTCTCTTTGCAATCACCAGCAATGGCTATATGGATGCTGATCTTGCCGTTGTTTATATTAGGGATGGCTATGTCGACGCAGTTTACCGCGATGAATACCATCACACTTGCCGATCTGACCGATGACAATGCCAGCAGCGGTAACAGTGTTCTGGCGGTCACGCAGCAACTGTCGATTAGTTTAGGCGTTGCTGTAAGTGCGGCCGTCCTTCGCGTTTATGAAGGAATGGAAGGCACAACGACTGTCGAACAATTCCACTATACGTTTATCACAATGGGCATTATTACTGTTGCTTCAGCAGCAATGTTCATGCTTCTGAAAACAACCGATGGTAATAATTTGATCAAAAGACAGCGTAAATCTAAGCCGAACCGCGTTCCATCAGAATCGGAGTAAGTTGTAATCGTTGTTGCTGAAGGGTCGGCTGGGTTATCCGATGGATGAGTACATCAATCGCCAGCTCCCCCAGTTCATCTTTCGGTTGGTGGATAGTGGTTAATGGTGGCGTCATAAAGCTTGCCAGTTCGATATCGTCATAGCCAATCACCGCGATATCCTGCGGAACCTGTAACTCTGCCTGATATAACGCCTGGTAAACGCCAACAGCCATAGCGTCATTTCCGGTAAAGACGGCCTGAGGACGCAGCGGATGTGATAGCAGTTGGCGCATAGCGTCAAACCCGCCGTTAAATTCAAAATCACCAGTGACTTCATAGCCATCAGGAATGTTGAGACCCGCACGTTTCATCGCCGCCCGATAACCTTCCAACCGCAGGCGCGCCGGAGTTTTATCCAGCGGGCCGGTAATACAGGCGATACGGGTATGACCTTTATCGATCAGATATTGCGTTGCTAAGTCTCCGCCCAGCAACGAGTTATCCTGAATAAGATCGCTGTCGCCATCGAACGGAGCCCAGTCCATCATCACAGTAGGCACTGTCGGATAACGTTGCATGATTTCACGCGAAGGTTGATGCGTTTCGGTGCACAGTAACAGCAAGCCATCAACGCGTTTTTGCATCAGCGTTTCCAGATTGCGATTCATCCGCTGTTCATCGCCTTCGGTATTGCAAAGGACGAGACTATAACCGCGTTCGAAGCAGCTGCGTTCAACGCCACGCACCAGTTCTGAATAGAAAGGATTGGTACTGGCAGTGATCAACATGCCAATGGTATGTGTTTGATTGAGTTTGAGGCTACGCGCCAGAGCTGATGGCGCGTAATTGAGTTCTTTAATCGCCGCTTCAACTTTGGCGGTAATCGCTTCACTGACGAAGCGATCTTTATTGATAACGTGAGAAACTGTTGAGGTAGAAACGCCCGCCAGGCGGGCAACATCTTTCATTGTAGCCAAGCGTCACCTCTGCCTGTCTAAAAATGCGTCGATCTCTTCACGCCACGGTACGGAAGGTTGTGCGCCTTTACGTGTTACGGCAATCGCAGCGGCAGCATGGGCAAAACGAATCGCCTCTGGCAATGGTTTTTCTTCCAGCAATGCCGTGATTAACGCACCGTTAAAGGTATCTCCGGCAGCAATGGTATCGACAGCCTGCACCCGGAATCCAGGAACGCGCTGACCTTCACCATTCACGCTAGCCCATACACCACGACTTCCTAAAGTAATCAGTACAGTACGGATACCTTTTTCATGCAGTACCTGCGCCGCCTTCGCTGCATCTTCATCATTTTCAACACGAATACCGGTGAGCTTTTCTGCTTCCGTTTCGTTTGGCGTAATAATGTCCACCAGCGCCAGCAGTTCGTCAGGAAGTTCGCGAGCCGGAGCCGGGTTAAGCGCAACGATAGTCTTATTTTGATGGGCGATTTTCGCCGCTGCCATCACACTTTCGAGTGGTGATTCCAGCTGCATTAATAATGCTGACGCGTTGGCAATACGCTCACGTTGCGCTTCCACCAGCGCCGGGGAAAGGGCAGCATTAGCGCCGGCATGAATACCGATGACATTCTCACCTTCGCCATTAACAAAAATCAGCGCCACACCTGTTGATTCGCCTTTGATCACGCTGACCGGAGTAATATCAATGTTATCAGTGGCGAGCTGCTGGCGAACGCTCTCACCAATGCTGTCATCACCCGTACAGGCAATAAACGCGATATTCGCACCGCTACGCCCAGCAGCCACAGCCTGATTCGCGCCTTTGCCGCCAAATGCAACCTGATAGTGGTTACCGGTTACGGTTTCGCCTGGAGTAGGAAAAGATTGAAGATTAAGAATGTGGTCAGCATTAATGCTGCCAAGAACAACGAGGCTGCCTGCGTTTTGCATATTCGGGATGTCCATAAAATGCGCCACCGTGTTAGGGTGGCGCGTGCCCTGCTTTTCTTTATATTACACGTTCATCTGTCGATGACGTATTTATGTCACCATCAGGTCATACAACCTGATTAAAACTACTGCTTAACAACCAGTTTCAGATCAACCGGATACTTAGCCTGAACTTTCTCGCCTTTCAGCACTTTATCTGCGGTTTCGACGCCTTTCGCGCCAATCTGATCGGGTAGCTGAGCGATAGTCGCTGCTAGTTTGCCATCATTCACCGCTTTTTCGCCATCCGGTGTACCGTCAAATCCGACGACCATCACATCCGATTTACCGGCAGTTTGCAGTGCGCGCAGCGCGCCCAGCGCCATTTCATCATTCTGCGCGAATACAGCCTGAACATCCGGATGAGCGGTCAACAGGTTCTGCATTACGTTCAAACCTTTAGTGCGATCAAAATCTGCTGGCTGGCTGGCAAGAACATTAAACTTGTGAGCAGCAACGGCCTGCTGGAAGCCTTCGCCACGTTCACGGGCTGCGGATGTACCAGCAATGCCTTGCAGCTCGATAACTTTGGCACCTTCACCCGCTTTCTTCGCGATGTAATCACCAGCGATTTTGCCGCCCAGTACGTTATCAGAAGCAATGTGGCTCACCACTTCACCTTTCGTTGCCTGGCGGTCAAGAGTGATAACCGGGATGTTCGCCTGGTTAGCCATCTTCACAGCATTACCCACTGCGTCGGAGTCGGTCGGGTTAATCAGCAGAATTTTTGTGCCGCGAACGGTTAAGTCCTGCACGTTCGCCAGCTCTTTCGCCGGGTTGTTCTGGGAGTCCAGCACCACCAGGTTATAGCCAAGTTTATCCGCCTCTTTCTGCGCGCCATCTTTCAGCGATACAAAGAACGGGTTGTTAAGCGTGGAGACCACCAGCGCGATGGTGTCTTTTGCCATCGCATTCGCACTGACGGTGGCGCTTAGCGCAACAGCGGAAACCAGGGTAGCCAGTTTTTTCATGTTCATATTCAAGATGTCCTGTAGTCGTTATTACTGCTTTTTGTTGTCTACCAGCACCGCCAGCAAAATCACCACCGCTTTGACGATCATCTGGTAATAGGAGGAAACACCTAACAAATTCAATCCATTATTAAGGAAGCCAAGAATTAATGCGCCGATCAACGTCCCAACAATGCGACCTTTTCCGCCCGCCAGACTCGTACCGCCCAGAACCACCGCAGCAATAGCATCCAGCTCATAGCCAGTCCCCGCCGTGGGTTGTGCGGAGGAGAGACGCGCCACTTCAATGATCCCGGCCAGCGATGCCAGCAGACCACAAAGAGAATAGACGATGATTTTGATTTTATTGACGTTGATACCAGAAAGACGCGTTGCCGCTTCGTTGCCGCCCAGCGCGTAGATGTAACGCCCCAGACGCGTGTGATGCAGCATGTACCAGGCCGCGAGGAAGACAATCCCCATGATCCAGACTGGCGTCGGTACGCCCAGCGGACGACCAATACCAAACCAGCCAAACAGATCGGCGTTCTCAGTAAAGCCGGTATTCACTGGGCTACCGTTGGTATAAACCATGGTCACGCCGCGCAGTAAAAGCATCATAACCAGCGTAGCGATAAACGCCTGGACGCGACCTTTCGCTACAATCACCCCGGTTACCGCACCAATTGCGGCACCTAACGCGAGAGCAGCAGCGACAGCCACCAGCGCATTGACTTCAATGCCGACGATAGATGCAGCAACTGCGCCGGTCAGCGCCAACAGAGAACCTACCGATAAGTCGATGCCCGACGTCAGGATCACCAGCGTCATCCCGACCGCCATAATGGCGTTCACTGAGGTTTGCTGGAGAATATTGAATAAGTTATTGATGGTGAAAAAGTTCGGGCTTAACGTCGAGACAATCGCGATCAGCACCAGCAGAGCGATAAGCGATTTCTGCTCCATCAGCCACGCTTTCGTGAAATAACGGCGACCAGAGACAGTCTGGGTTGTCATTTTTTTACTCCTGATTCACGCGATTAAGCTTGCCCACAGCGGCAGCCATTAACACTTCCTGGGTGGCCTGCTCACGAGTAAATTCCCCGCTGAGATGCCCTTCATGCATGACGATGATGCGATCGCTCATGCCTAATACTTCTGGCATCTCCGATGACACCAGAATGATGCTCAAGCCATCGGCTTTGAACTGGTTAATCAGTTGATAGATCTCTTTTTTCGCGCCGACATCTACGCCACGGGTAGGTTCATCAAGGATCAACACTTTGGGGCGTGTCATCAGACCGCGGGCAATCGCCACTTTTTGCTGATTGCCACCGGAAAGCAGACCAATTGCCTGTTCCATCGACGGAGTTTTCACATTAAACAGACGAATGAAATCACTCACAGCCTGCTGTTCATCGGCATGCTTCAAACTGCCGCCAGCGCGGCTGAAGTAGCGCAGCGCTGTCAGCGACATGTTCTCTTTTACTGACATGCCCAACACTAAACCGTCACGTTTACGGTCTTCGGAGATATACACAATGCCGTTTGCCAGGCCATCCTGCGGTGAACGGGTAACGACTTCATGCCCATCCAGGGTGACGTAACCGCTGGTGCGCGGTAGTGCGCCGTAGAGCACTTTCATCAGTTCGGTACGACCTGCGCCCATCAAACCAGAGACGCCAAGAATTTCGCCTTTGCGTAAAGTAAAAGAGACATCGTTAACGCCAGGTCCGCAGAGATTATCGACTTTCAGGCGGATATCTCCCGGCGCTTTGTCCAGGTGCGGATATTGATCTTCCAGCTTGCGACCCACCATCATCTCAATCAGCGAATCTTCGGTCAGTGATGCCACTTCGCGCTCAGCAATAAATTGTCCGTCACGAAAAACGGTAACGTCATCGCAAATCTCGAAGATTTCTTTCATGCGGTGGGAGATATAGACAATACCGCGGCCTTGCGATTTCAGCTCGCGGATGACGCGGAACAGGGATTCGGTTTCGGTATCGGTCAGCGCATCGGTCGGTTCATCCATAATGATGACTTTCGACTCAAAGCTCAGCACTTTGGCGATTTCAACCATTTGCTGGTCACCGATGGAAAGATCGCCCACCAGCTTGTCGCTTTTAAAGCGCAGGTTAAGTTTAGCCAGCAATTTATCCGCTTCGGCATACATGGTTTTCCAGTCAATTTTGCCAAAGCGATTAACAAACTCACGACCGAGGAAAATGTTTTCGGCAATGGTCAACTGCGGGATCAGGTTCAGTTCCTGATGGATAATCCCAATCCCGGCTTCCTGGGAAGATTTTGGCCCGGTAAATGTCGTTTCTTTCCCCAGCCATAAAAGCGTACCGGCATCGCGAGTATAGATGCCAGTAAGCACTTTCATCATGGTGGATTTACCCGCGCCGTTTTCGCCCACCAGCGCCATCACGCGGCCCGGATAGACATTTAACGCTGCGCCCGAGAGGGCTTTTACGCCCGGGAAGGCTTTATCGATGCCTTTAAGCTGAAGTAATGCTTCCATGACGGCCTCAGAACGTCACGCCAGCACAGAGAATGATATTCGCATACGGAGAACATTCTCCGCTGCGAATTACCGCCTGACTTTCTGCGGTTTGTTGTTTGAATTGTTCATGCGTGGTGTAACGAATTTCAATGGTATTTCCCTGGTGTTTTTGCAGCTGCTCAAGGTGAGTGAGCAACGTTTCGTGGAGTTGCGGATTATGGTGTTTGATCTCTTCCGCGATAATGGCCGCCTCGACCTGCATTTCATTTGTGACGACGCCCAGCACCTGCATAAAAGAAGGTACACCCTGGGTTAATGCCATATCGATACGCGTTGTACTTTTGGGGATGGGTAAACCAGCATCACACACCACCAGCGTATCGGTATGTCCCAGACGGGAGATCACCGATGAAATATCAGAATTAAGAACGGTGCCTTTTTTCATTTTTTTCTCCATCAGCGAAACGTTTCGCTGACCCACAGTTTAATCCTGACTGAGTTGGGAAAACCATCGTGACGTTACGGAAATGTGATCAACCTCGAAACGTTTTACATGGTGATTAACCATGAAAACAAAAACGCCCCCTTATGAAGAAAGGAGGCGTCTGGCGTTAGATTTCGACCTGAGTACCCAGTTCGATAACCCTGTTTGGCGGGATTTCAAATTGATCTGGTGCACGCAGCGCATTACGTTGCAGCAGCAAGTACAGCTTGCCGCGCAGACGCAAATACCACGGGCGTTTGCCGAGGATCAACGACTCATGCGACATAAAGAAGGAGGTTTCCATCATCCGGCAACTTAATCCTTCCAGACCGCAGCGGTGGAAAACTTCTTCTACGTTTGGCGTTTCTCGCCAACCATAACTTGCCACCACGCGCCAGAAAGTGGGCGACAGTTGTTCAATCTGTACCCGACGGACGTTATGGACATATGGAGCGTCTTCGGTGCGCAGAGTTAACAGAATCACCCGCTCATGCAATACCTTGTTATGTTTAAGGTTATGCATCAGCGCAAAGGGAATGACGTTGATTGCACGCGACATATACACCGCGGTCCCGGGCACGCGAACAGGCGGTGATTTCTCCAGCGAAGCAATCATCGCTTCCAGAGAGTTACCATGTTCATGCATCCGCCGCAGCAAGCGGAAACGCTCGCTCTTCCAGGTGGTCATCACGATAAACATCACAGTACCGAGGCTCAATGGCAACCAGCCGCCGGAGAGCAGTTTATCGAGGTTAGCGGTGAACAATGGAATATCGACACAAAGGAAAGCAATCAGGATCAGCGCAACAAAATACTTATTCCAGTGCCAGTTCTGACGTGCCACGGTAGTCGAGAGAATAGACGTCAGCACCATGGTTCCGGTCACCGCAATCCCGTACGCCGCCGCCAGGTTGCTGGAGTGCTCAAAGCTGACAATCACAATCACGACCGCGACATAGAGCATCCAGTTCACAAACGGAATATAGATTTGCCCTGACTCCATTTCGGAGGTGTGAATAATGCGCATCGGCGACAAATATCCCAGACGTACCGCCTGACGCGTCAATGAAAAGACGCCAGAGATAACCGCCTGCGAGGCGATTACCGTCGCCAGTGCGGCGATGATCAGCAGCGGGATCAGCGCCCAGTCCGGTGCCAAAAGGAAGAACGGGTTCTTAATCGCTTCCGGGTTCTTTAACAACAGCGCTCCCTGGCCGAAGTAATTAAGAGTTAAGGAAGGTAATACGACAGTGAACCACGCCAGACGAATAGGGAACTTACCAAAGTGTCCCATATCAGCATACAGCGCCTCGACCCCCGTAATCGACAGCACCACTGCCCCTAATGCAATAAAAGAAACCGTTTTGTATTCAAGGAAGAAATGCACCGCCCACATCGGATTCAGCGCATGCAGCACTTCCGGGTTAGCAATAATGCTACGTAACCCCAGTCCTGCCAGAATCAAAAACCAGGTCAGCATGATCGGCGCAAACAGCTTACCGACCATAGCCGTGCCATGCTTTTGAATCATAAATAATAAAGTGAGAACGATAATTGAGAGGGGAACTATCCAGGTATCCAGCTGCGGGGCGACGATTTCCAGACCTTCAATGGCTGACATCACCGAAATAGCGGGTGTTATGACGACTTCACCATAGAAAAAGCTGCCGCCGATTAGCCCCATAATCACCAGCATTGATGTGGTTCGCGCCGACGTATTACGCCCGGCAAGCGACATCAACGTCAGGATCCCCCCCTCACCGGCGTTATCTGCCCGCATCACGAAGGTGAGATATTTAATGGAAACCACAAAGATTAGCAGCCAGAAGATCAGCGATAAAAAGCCAAACACGGCATCGCGTTCAACGCCAAAACCAAACTGGCCGGACAAACATTCACGAAGTGTATATAACGGGCTGGTACCAATATCGCCGTAGACAACTCCAATCGCCGCGAGGGTAATCGCGGGCAATGATTGCTTATTATCAGTGCTCATAGACTAGTCTTTCGTTGAAATATGAAATGTGTGCTTAGTCCCTTGGCCCACAAAAAAGCGCACAGTATGCACGATTAACGGCAAAATCGTACTCCTAAATGCGGCCACATTAACCTGGCTCAAAGAAAAATACCCCCCCTTTGAGACTATTTTAGCCACCAGCAAGAAACGTCTATACTCGCAATTTACGCAGAACTTTTGACGAAAGGACGCCACTTCATTATGGCTCACCCTCATTTATTAGCGGAAAGAATTTCCCGCCTGAGCAGTTCGTTGGAAAAGGGGCTTTATGAACGTAGCCACGCCATCCGCTTGTGTTTATTAGCGGCATTAAGTGGTGAAAGTGTGTTCCTCCTTGGCCCGCCAGGTATTGCCAAAAGTTTGATCGCCCGGCGCTTAAAATTCGCCTTTCAGAATGCCCGCGCGTTTGAATATCTGATGACCCGCTTCTCCACGCCGGAAGAAGTTTTTGGTCCCCTTTCTATTCAGGCGCTAAAAGATGAAGGGCGCTATGAACGTTTAACCAGCGGTTACCTGCCGGAAGCAGAAATTGTCTTTCTGGATGAGATCTGGAAAGCGGGCCCGGCAATTCTTAATACCTTGCTCACCGCCATTAACGAGCGCCAGTTCCGCAACGGTGCACACGTAGAAAAAATCCCGATGCGCCTGCTGGTGGCGGCCTCCAACGAGCTGCCGGAAGCAGACAGCAGTCTGGAAGCGTTATATGACCGCATGCTGATTCGTCTGTGGTTAGATAAAGTGCAGGATAAAGCGAATTTCCGCTCCATGCTGACCAGTCAACAGGATGAAAACGACAATCCGGTTCCTGATGCCTTGCAGGTCACAGATGAAGAATATGAACGCTGGCAGAAAGAGATTGGTGAAATTACGCTGCCCGATCATGTATTTGAGCTGATTTTTATGCTGCGCCAGCAACTGGATAAATTACCGGATGCGCCTTATGTCTCGGATCGTCGCTGGAAAAAAGCGATCCGATTATTACAGGCCAGCGCCTTTTTTAGCGGTCGCAGTGCTGTTGCCCCGGTAGATCTCATTTTGCTGAAAGATTGCCTGTGGTATGACGCGCAAAGCCTGAATTTGATACAACAACAAATTGATGTATTGATGACCGGTCACGCCTGGCAACAGCAAGGGATGTTGACTCGCCTTGGCGCGATTGTGCAACGTCACCTGCAACTCCAGCAGCAACAAAGCGATAAAACAGCCTTAACGGTAATTCGTCTGGGCGGCATTTTCAGCCGTCGTCAGCAGTATCAACTTCCTGTTAACGTTACTGCTTCCACTCTGACTCTACTGCTGCAAAAACCGTTAAAACTGCATGATATGGAAGTGGTTCATATCTCCTTTGAGCGTAGCGCGCTGGAACAGTGGCTGAGCAAAGGTGGTGAAATTCGCGGTAAACTGAACGGTATCGGCTTTGCCCAGAAACTGAATCTGGAAGTTGATAGCGCCCAACATCTTGTCGTTCGCGATGTAAGTTTACAAGGCAGTACGCTGGCACTTCCCGGTTCATCGGCTGAAGGTCTGCCTGGTGAAATAAAACAACAACTGGAAGAGCTTGAAAGCGACTGGCGCAAGCAACACGCTTTATTCAGCGAACAGCAAAAATGTCTGTTTATCCCTGGCGACTGGTTAGGTCGCATTGAAGCCAGCCTACAGGATGTCGGTGCACAGATTCGCCAGGCACAACAATGCTAACGCTGGATACGCTTAATGTGATGCTGGCCGTCAGCGAAGAGGGATTGATCGAAGAGATGATCATCGCACTGCTGGCCTCACCGCAGCTGGCGGTCTTCTTTGAAAAATTCCCACGCCTGAAGGCGGCAATCACTGATGATGTTCCCCGCTGGCGTGAAGCGCTGCGCAGTCGGCTGAAAGATGCCCGAGTCCCGCCGGAACTCACCGAAGAGGTGATGTGCTATCAGCAAAGCCAGCTCCTCTCCACGCCACAGTTTATTGTGCAGCTACCACAGATCCTGGACTTACTGCATCGTCTGAATTCTCCATGGGCAGAACAAGCCCGACAGTTGGTTGATGCTAACAGCACGATCACTTCAGCGTTACACACGCTTTTTCTCCAGCGTTGGCGTTTAAGTCTGATCGTGCAAGCAACGACGTTAAATCAACAGCTATTAGAAGAAGAACGCGAACAACTGTTGAGTGAAGTTCAGGAACGCATGACGCTGAGCGGACAACTTGAACCGATTCTCGCAGATAACAATACTGCAGCTGGTCGTCTGTGGGATATGAGCGCCGGTCAGCTTAAACGTGGCGACTATCAGTTGATTGTGAAATACGGTGAATTTCTTAACGAACAGCCGGAACTGAAACGCCTGGCAGAGCAGCTGGGGCGTTCTCGGGAAGCCAAATCAATACCGCGCAACGATGCGCAGATGGAAACCTTCCGCACCATGGTGCGCGAACCGGCGACGGTTCCTGAGCAGGTTGATGGTCTGCAACAAAGCGATGATATTTTACGTCTCCTGCCGCCAGAACTGGCGACACTAGGGATAACGGAACTGGAGTATGAGTTTTACCGTCGGCTGGTGGAAAAACAGTTGCTCACCTATCGCCTGCACGGTGAGTCGTGGCGTGAAAAAGTGATCGAACGTCCGGTGGTACATAAAGATTACGATGAACAGCCGCGCGGGCCGTTTATTGTCTGTGTGGATACTTCCGGCTCAATGGGCGGCTTTAATGAACAGTGTGCGAAAGCGTTCTGCCTGGCCTTGATGCGCATTGCTCTCGCAGAAAACCGGCGCTGCTATATTATGCTATTTTCCACCGAGATCGTCCGTTATGAGCTTTCAGGCCCACAAGGCATCGAACAAGCAATCCGTTTTTTAAGCCAGCAGTTTCGTGGCGGCACCGATCTTGCCAGTTGTTTTCGCGCCATTATGGAACGCTTGCAAAGCAGGGAATGGTTTGATGCCGATGCGGTGGTGATTTCTGATTTTATCGCTCAGCGGTTGCCTGACGACGTGACGAGTAAAGTGAAAGAGCTGCAGCGGGTACATCAGCATCGCTTTCATGCCGTGGCGATGTCGGCACACGGCAAACCCGGCATCATGCGCATTTTCGATCATATCTGGCGCTTTGATACCGGGATGCGAAGCCGCCTGCTCAGACGCTGGCGGCGATAAATTATTACAGCAGAGAAGGGACGCTCTCGCGAACAGCAGCTGGCCATACACCACACTGAACCTGGCCGATATGCGGCAGTTGCAGCAGCAGCATGGTCAAACGAGACTGGCCGATACCGCCGCCGATGGTCTGCGGCATTTCACCGCGCAGCAGCGCCTGATGCCATTCCAGCTGCAGACGATCTTCATCACCGGTCAGCGCCAACTGATGCTTCAACGTGTCGGCATCCACGCGGATCCCCATGGAAGAAAGCTCAAACGCATCTTCCAGTACAGGGTTCCACACCAGAATATCGCCGTTCAGACCCGCATGGCCCAGCTCTGACGGGGTGCTCCAGTCATCATAATCCGGTGCGCGCACGTCGTGGCGATGACCATCGCTCAGCTTGCCGCCAATCCCGACAAGGAATACCGCACCAAGATCTTTCGCTATCGCCCGCTCACGCCATTTGGCATCAAGATCCGGATAACGAGACAGTAACTCCTGGCTGTGTACGAAGTGGATCTGATCCGGCAGGAACGGTGCCAGGCCAAACTCTTCGCTAACCGCAGCTTCGGTTGCTTTAATTCCCGCCCAGATCGCCTCTACCGTGCTTTTCAGAGTCGAGAATTGACGCTCACCGTCGCCCATTACGCGTTCCCAGTCCCACTGGTCAACATAGACCGAGTGCAACGGAGAAAGACGGTCTTCATCGGGGCGAAGGGCTTTCATGTGCGTGTACAGCCCTTCGCCCGCGCTGAAGTCGTGTTGCCCTAAGGTCTGACGTTTCCACTTCGCCAGTGAATGAACCACTTCGAACTGGGCATCAGGCAGAGCTTTCACTTTTACCTGCACCGCTTTTTCACAGCCCGACAAGTTATCCTGCGTGCCATCCCCCACACGGCTAAGAATCGGCGCCTGGACTTCGATCAGCCCCAGACGTTCTTCCAGTTGGCGAGAAAAGTGAGATTTCACGAAGCTAATTTGGCGTTGTTTGGCAATGTAAGCGGTTTTCATTTTTTATACTCCTGCGCCCTGTTGCTTATGATTAAGCAACAAAAACCGACACACATGCAATAATCATTCAATAAAAAGCCTAACACACTTTTGATTCATTAAAAAAGAAGGCTAAAATAGAATGAATCATCAATCTGCATAAGAAAATCCTATGGAAAATTATCTGATCGACAATCTGGACCGTGGCATCCTGGAAGCATTAATGGGCAATGCGCGCACCGCTTACGCCGAACTGGCGAAACAATTTGGCGTCAGTCCGGGGACGATTCACGTTCGAGTAGAGAAAATGAAGCAGGCGGGGATCATTACCGGGGCGCGTATTGATGTCAGCCCGAAGCAACTCGGTTATGACGTAGGCTGCTTTATCGGCATTATATTAAAGAGCGCCAAAGACTACCCTTCCGCGCTGGCAAAGCTGGAAAGCCTTGATGAAGTCACTGAAGCCTATTACACAACCGGCCACTACAGCATCTTTATAAAAGTGATGTGCCGTTCGATCGACGCTCTCCAGCATGTACTTATCAACAAGATCCAAACAATTGATGAAATTCAGTCCACCGAGACATTGATCGTCCTGCAAAACCCGATCATGCGTACCATCAAGCCCTGATCGGCTTTTTTAATCCCATACTTTTCCACAGGTAGATCCCAACGCGTTCACAGCGTACAATACGCCACTCTTAATAAAGGTGGCGGTTTATGGCAGATATCACTCTTATCAGCGGCAGCACCCTCGGCGGTGCCGAATATGTAGCAGAACACCTGGCTGAAAAGCTGGAAGAGGCGGGTTTTACCACCGAAACGCTGCACGGTCCGCTGTTAGAAGATTTACCTGCCTCAGGGATCTGGCTGGTTATCAGCTCCACCCACGGTGCCGGAGATATTCCGGACAACCTTTCTCCTTTCTATGAAGCATTGCAGGAACAGAAGCCCGATCTTTCTGCGGTCCGCTTTGGCGCAATCGGTATTGGTAGTCGTGAATATGACACCTTTTGTGGGGCTATCGATAAACTCGAGGCAGAACTCAAAAATTTCGGTGCAAAACAGACAGGCGAAACACTGAAGATCAACATTCTTGATCACGACATTCCGGAAGATCCGGCAGAAGAATGGCTGGGATCGTGGATTAATTTACTCAAATAAGTATACAGATCGTGCGATCTACTGTGGATAACTCTGTCAGGAAGCTTGGATCAACCGGTAGTTATCCAAAGAACAACTGTTGTTCAGTTTTTGAGTTGTGTATAACCCCTCATTCTGATCCCAGCTTATACGGTCCAGGATCACCGATCATTCACAGTTAATGATCCTTTCCAGGTTGTTGATCTTAAAAGCCGGATCCTTGTTATCCACAGGGCAGTGCGATCCTAATAAGAGATCACAATAGAACAGATCTCTAAATAAATAGATCTTCTTTTTAATACCCAGGATCCCAGGTCTTTCTCAAGCCGACAAAGTTGAGTAGAATCCACGGCCCGGGCTTCAATCCATTTTCATACCGCGTTATGCGAGGCAATCACCATGTTTTATCCGGATCCTTTTGACGTCATCATCATTGGCGGGGGTCATGCAGGCACCGAGGCCGCGATGGCCGCGGCGCGTATGGGTCAACAGACTCTGCTTTTGACACACAATATCGACACTCTGGGGCAGATGAGCTGCAACCCGGCGATCGGCGGTATTGGGAAGGGACATCTGGTAAAAGAAGTGGATGCACTCGGCGGTCTGATGGCGAAAGCGATCGATCAGGCGGGTATCCAGTTTAGGATACTAAACGCAAGCAAAGGACCGGCGGTTCGCGCTACCCGAGCTCAGGCGGATCGTGTGCTCTACCGTCAGGCGGTACGTACGGCGCTGGAGAACCAACCGAACCTGATGATCTTCCAGCAGGCGGTTGAAGATCTTATTGTCGAAAACGATCGCGTGGTCGGTGCTGTTACCCAAATGGGACTGAAGTTCCGTGCCAAAGCCGTCGTGCTCACCGTTGGGACGTTCCTCGACGGTAAAATTCATATCGGTCTGGATAATTACAGCGGTGGCCGTGCTGGTGATCCGCCGTCCATTCCGCTTTCTCGCCGTTTGCGTGAACTGCCGCTGCGCGTTGGTCGTCTGAAAACCGGGACACCACCGCGTATTGATGCTCGAACCATCGACTTTAGCGTACTGGCGCAACAGCATGGCGATAACCCAATGCCGGTATTCTCGTTTATGGGCAATGCGTCCCAGCATCCCCAGCAGGTGCCGTGTTATATCACTCATACCAACGAGAAAACCCATGATGTGATCCGCAGTAACCTCGATCGTAGCCCAATGTACGCAGGGGTGATCGAAGGTGTCGGCCCACGCTACTGCCCGTCGATCGAAGACAAAGTCATGCGCTTCGCCGACAGAAATCAGCATCAGATCTTCCTTGAACCGGAAGGACTGACCTCTAATGAAATTTATCCGAACGGTATCTCCACCAGCCTGCCGTTCGATGTGCAGATGCAAATCGTCCGCTCTATGCAGGGGATGGAAAACGCGAAGATCGTGCGTCCGGGTTATGCCATTGAGTATGACTTCTTCGATCCTCGCGACCTGAAACCGACGCTGGAGAGCAAGTTTATCCAGGGGCTGTTCTTTGCTGGTCAGATTAACGGCACTACCGGTTACGAAGAAGCCGCTGCGCAAGGTTTGCTGGCCGGTCTTAACGCTGCCCGTCTGTCTGCTGACAAAGAAGGTTGGGCTCCGGCGCGTTCTCAGGCATATCTCGGCGTACTGGTTGATGACCTGTGCACTTTAGGAACCAAAGAACCGTATCGTATGTTTACCTCGCGCGCAGAATATCGTCTGATGCTGCGTGAAGATAATGCGGATCTGCGTTTGACTGAAATCGGTCGTGAACTGGGCCTGGTGGATGACGAACGTTGGGCGCGCTTTAACGAGAAACTTGAGAATATCGAGCGTGAGCGTCAGCGTCTGAAATCGACCTGGGTAACCCCGTCGGCGGAAGCTGCAGCCGAAGTGAATGCTCACCTGACTGCGCCGCTTTCCCGTGAAGCCAGTGGTGAAGATCTGCTGCGTCGTCCGGAAATGACTTATGAAAAATTAACCACGCTGACGCCGTTTGCCCCTGCGTTGACAGACGAACAGGCGGCGGAACAGGTTGAGATTCAGGTTAAATACGAAGGTTATATCGCGCGCCAGCAAGATGAGATCGAAAAGCAGCTGCGTAACGAGAACACCCTGCTACCCGCGACACTGGATTACCGCCAGGTATCCGGTCTTTCTAACGAAGTGATCGCCAAACTTAACGATCACAAACCGGCCTCTATCGGCCAGGCTTCGCGTATTTCTGGCGTCACGCCTGCGGCCATCTCCATTCTGCTGGTGTGGCTGAAAAAACAGGGTATGCTGCGTCGTAGCGCATAACGCATTAAAAATGCCTGGTAAGCACCCGCTTACCAGGCAACGCATCAAGAACAGGTAATCACCGTGCTCAACAAACTCTCCTTACTGCTGAAAGACGCAGGTATTTCGCTTACCGATCACCAGAAAAACCAGCTTATTGCCTACGTGAATATGCTGCATAAATGGAACAAAGCGTACAACCTGACTTCGGTCCGCGATCCTAATGAGATGCTGGTACGCCATATTCTCGATAGCATTGTGGTGGCACCGTATCTGCAAGGTGAACGGTTTATCGATGTCGGTACCGGACCAGGACTGCCAGGCATTCCACTCTCTATCGTGCGTCCTGAAGCCCATTTCACTCTGTTGGATAGCCTTGGTAAACGCGTGCGTTTCCTTCGTCAGGTGCAACATGAGCTTAAACTGGAGAATATTGAGCCAGTACAGAGCAGGGTAGAAGAGTTTCCTTCAGAGCCGCCATTTGATGGCGTAATTAGCCGCGCTTTTGCCTCTCTGAACGATATGGTGAGCTGGTGCCACCATCTTCCTGGTGAGCAAGGCCGTTTCTACGCGCTGAAAGGGCAAATGCCGGAAGATGAAATCGCTTTGTTGCCCGAAGAATATCAGGTCGAATCAGTGGTTAAACTTCAGGTTCCAGCCCTGGATGGCGAACGTCATCTGGTGGTGATTAAAGCAAATAAAATTTAATTTTTATCAAAAAAATCATAAAAAATTGACCGGTTAGACTGTTAACAACAACCAGGTTTTCTACTGATATAACTGGTTACATTTAACGCCACGTTCACTCTTTTGCATCAACAAGATAACGTGGCTTTTTTTGGTAAGCAGAAAATAAGTCATTAGTGAAAATATCAGTCTGCTAAAAATCGGCGCTAAGAACCATCATTGGCTGTTAAAACATTATTAAAAATGTCAATGGGTGGTTTTTGTTGTGTAAATGTCATTTATTAAAACAGTATCTGTTTTTAGACTGAAATATCATAAACTTGCAAAGGCATCATTTGCCAAGTAAATAAATATGCTGTGCGCGAACATGCGCAATATGTGATCTGAAGCACGCTTTATCACCAGTGTTTACGCGTTATTTACAGTTTTTCATGATCGAACAGGGTTAGCAGAAAAGTCGCAATTGTATGCACTGGAAAAATATTTAAACATTTATTCACCTTTTGGCTACTTATTGTTTGAAATCACGGGGGCGCACCGTATAATTTGACCGCTTTTTGATGCTTGACTCTAAGCCTTAAAGAAAGTTTTATACGACACGCGGCATACCTCGAAGGGAGCAGGAGTGAAAAACGTGATGTCTGTGTCGCTCGTGAGTCGAAACGTTGCTCGGAAGCTTCTGCTCGTTCAGTTACTGGTGGTGATAGCAAGTGGATTGCTGTTCAGCCTCAAAGACCCCTTCTGGGGCGTCTCTGCAATAAGCGGGGGCCTGGCAGTCTTTCTGCCTAACGTTTTGTTTATGATATTTGCCTGGCGTCACCAGGCGCATACACCAGCGAAAGGCCGGGTGGCCTGGACATTCGCATTTGGCGAAGCTTTCAAAGTTCTGGCGATGTTGGTGTTACTGGTGGTGGCGTTGGCGGTTTTAAAGGCGGTATTCTTGCCGCTGATCGTTACGTGGGTTTTGGTGCTGGTGGTTCAGATACTGGCACCGGCTGTAATTAACAACAAAGGGTAAAAGGCATCATGGCTTCAGAAAATATGACGCCGCAGGATTACATAGGACACCACCTGAATAACCTTCAGCTGGACCTGCGTACATTCTCGCTGGTGGATCCACAAAACCCCCCAGCCACCTTCTGGACAATCAATATTGACTCCATGTTCTTCTCGGTGGTGCTGGGTCTGTTGTTCCTGGTTTTATTCCGTAGCGTAGCCAAAAAGGCGACCAGCGGTGTGCCAGGTAAGTTTCAGACCGCGATTGAGCTGGTGATCGGCTTTGTTAATGGTAGCGTGAAAGACATGTACCATGGCAAAAGCAAGCTGATTGCTCCGCTGGCCCTGACGATCTTCGTCTGGGTATTCCTGATGAACCTGATGGATTTACTGCCTATCGACCTGCTGCCGTACATTGCTGAACATGTACTGGGTCTGCCTGCACTGCGTGTGGTTCCGTCTGCGGACGTGAACGTAACGCTGTCTATGGCACTGGGCGTATTTATCCTGATTCTGTTCTACAGCATCAAAATGAAAGGCATCGGCGGCTTCACGAAAGAGTTGACGCTGCAGCCGTTCAATCACTGGGCGTTCATTCCTGTCAACTTAATCCTTGAAGGGGTAAGCCTGCTGTCCAAACCAGTTTCACTCGGTTTGCGACTGTTCGGTAACATGTATGCCGGTGAGCTGATTTTCATTCTGATTGCTGGTCTGTTGCCGTGGTGGTCACAGTGGATCCTGAATGTGCCGTGGGCCATTTTCCACATCCTGATCATTACGCTGCAAGCCTTCATCTTCATGGTTCTGACGATCGTCTATCTGTCGATGGCGTCTGAAGAACATTAATTTACCAACACTACTACGTTTTAACTGAAACAAACTGGAGACTGTCATGGAAAACCTGAATATGGATCTGCTGTACATGGCTGCCGCTGTGATGATGGGTCTGGCGGCAATCGGTGCTGCGATCGGTATCGGCATCCTCGGGGGTAAATTCCTGGAAGGCGCAGCGCGTCAACCTGATCTGATTCCTCTGCTGCGTACTCAGTTCTTTATCGTTATGGGTCTGGTGGATGCTATCCCGATGATCGCTGTAGGTCTGGGTCTGTACGTGATGTTCGCTGTCGCGTAGTAAGCGTTGCTTTTATTTAAAGAGCAATATCAGAACGTTAACTAAATAGAGGCATTGTGCTGTGAATCTTAACGCAACAATCCTCGGCCAGGCCATCGCGTTTGTCCTGTTCGTTCTGTTCTGCATGAAGTACGTATGGCCGCCATTAATGGCAGCCATCGAAAAACGTCAAAAAGAAATTGCTGACGGCCTTGCTTCCGCAGAACGAGCACATAAGGACCTTGACCTTGCAAAGGCCAGCGCGACCGACCAGCTGAAAAAAGCGAAAGCGGAAGCCCAGGTAATCATCGAGCAGGCGAACAAACGCCGCTCGCAGATTCTGGACGAAGCGAAAGCTGAGGCAGAACAGGAACGTACTAAAATCGTGGCCCAGGCGCAGGCGGAAATTGAAGCCGAGCGTAAACGTGCCCGTGAAGAGCTGCGTAAGCAAGTTGCTATCCTGGCTGTTGCTGGCGCCGAGAAGATCATCGAACGTTCCGTGGATGAAGCTGCTAACAGCGACATCGTGGATAAACTTGTCGCTGAACTGTAAGGAGGGAGGGGCTGATGTCTGAATTTATTACGGTAGCTCGCCCCTACGCCAAAGCAGCTTTTGACTTTGCCGTCGAACACCAAAGTGTAGAACGCTGGCAGGACATGCTGGCGTTTGCCGCCGAGGTAACCAAAAACGAACAAATGGCAGAGCTTCTCTCTGGCGCGCTTGCGCCAGAAACGCTCGCCGAGTCGTTTATCGCAGTTTGTGGTGAGCAACTGGACGAAAACGGTCAGAACCTGATTCGGGTTATGGCTGAAAATGGTCGTCTTAACGCGCTCCCGGATGTTCTGGAGCAGTTTATTCACCTGCGTGCCGTGAGTGAGGCTACCGCTGAGGTAGACGTCATTTCCGCTGCCGCACTGAGTGAACAACAGCTCGCGAAAATTTCTGCTGCGATGGAAAAACGTCTGTCACGCAAAGTTAAGCTGAATTGCAAAATCGATAAGTCTGTAATGGCAGGCGTTATCATCCGAGCGGGTGATATGGTCATTGATGGCAGCGTACGCGGTCGTCTTGAGCGCCTTGCAGACGTCTTGCAGTCTTAAGGGGACTGGAGCATGCAACTGAATTCCACCGAAATCAGCGAACTGATCAAGCAGCGCATTGCTCAGTTCAATGTTGTGAGTGAAGCTCACAACGAAGGTACTATTGTTTCTGTAAGTGACGGTGTTATCCGCATTCACGGCCTGGCCGATTGTATGCAGGGTGAAATGATCTCCCTGCCGGGTAACCGTTACGCTATCGCACTGAACCTCGAGCGCGACTCTGTAGGTGCGGTTGTTATGGGTCCGTACGCTGACCTTGCCGAAGGCATGAAAGTTAAGTGTACTGGCCGTATCCTGGAAGTTCCGGTTGGCCGTGGCCTGCTGGGCCGTGTGGTTAACACTCTGGGTGCACCAATCGACGGTAAAGGTCCGCTGGATCACGACGGCTTCTCTGCTGTAGAAGCAATCGCTCCGGGCGTTATCGAACGTCAGTCCGTAGATCAGCCGGTACAGACCGGTTATAAAGCCGTTGACTCCATGATCCCAATCGGTCGTGGTCAGCGTGAATTGATCATCGGTGACCGTCAGACAGGTAAAACCGCACTGGCTATCGATGCCATCATCAACCAGCGCGATTCCGGTATCAAATGTATCTATGTCGCTATCGGCCAGAAAGCGTCCACCATTTCTAACGTGGTACGTAAACTGGAAGAGCACGGCGCACTGGCTAACACCATCGTTGTGGTAGCAACCGCGTCTGAATCCGCTGCACTGCAATACCTGGCACCGTATGCCGGTTGCGCAATGGGCGAATACTTCCGTGACCGCGGTGAAGATGCGCTGATCATTTACGATGACCTGTCTAAACAGGCTGTTGCTTACCGTCAGATCTCCCTGCTGCTCCGTCGTCCGCCAGGACGTGAAGCATTCCCGGGCGACGTTTTCTACCTCCACTCTCGTCTGCTGGAGCGTGCTGCACGTGTTAACGCCGAATACGTTGAAGCCTTCACCAAAGGTGAAGTGAAAGGGAAAACCGGTTCTCTGACCGCACTGCCGATTATCGAAACTCAGGCGGGTGACGTTTCTGCGTTCGTTCCGACCAACGTAATCTCCATTACCGATGGTCAGATCTTCCTGGAAACCAACCTGTTCAACGCCGGTATTCGTCCTGCGGTTAACCCGGGTATTTCCGTATCCCGTGTTGGTGGTGCAGCACAGACCAAGATCATGAAAAAACTGTCCGGTGGTATCCGTACCGCTCTGGCACAGTATCGTGAACTGGCAGCGTTCTCTCAGTTTGCATCCGACCTTGACGATGCAACACGTAAGCAGCTTGACCACGGTCAGAAAGTGACCGAACTGCTGAAACAGAAACAGTATGCGCCGATGTCCGTTGCGCAGCAGTCTCTGGTTCTGTTCGCAGCAGAACGTGGTTACCTGGCGGATGTTGAACTGTCGAAAATTGGCAGCTTCGAAGCCGCTCTGCTGGCTTACGTCGACCGTGATCACGCTCCGTTGATGCAAGAGATCAACCAGACCGGTGGCTACAACGACGAAATCGAAGGCAAGCTGAAAGGCATCCTCGATTCCTTCAAAGCAACCCAATCCTGGTAACGTCTGGCGGCTTGCCTTAGGGCAGGCCGCAAGGCATTGAGGAGAAGCTCATGGCCGGCGCAAAAGAGATACGTAGTAAGATCGCAAGCGTCCAGAACACGCAAAAGATCACTAAAGCGATGGAGATGGTCGCCGCTTCCAAAATGCGTAAATCGCAGGATCGCATGGCGGCCAGCCGTCCTTATGCAGAAACCATGCGCAAAGTGATTGGTCACCTTGCACACGGTAATCTGGAATATAAGCACCCTTACCTGGAAGACCGCGACGTTAAACGCGTGGGCTACCTGGTGGTGTCGACCGACCGTGGTTTGTGCGGTGGTTTGAACATTAACCTGTTCAAAAAACTGCTGGCGGAAATGAAGACCTGGACCGACAAAGGCGTTCAATGCGACCTCGCAATGATCGGCTCGAAAGGCGTGTCGTTCTTCAACTCCGTGGGCGGCAATGTTGTTGCCCAGGTCACCGGCATGGGGGATAACCCTTCCCTGTCCGAACTGATCGGTCCGGTAAAAGTGATGTTGCAGGCCTACGACGAAGGCCGTCTGGACAAGCTTTACATTGTCAGCAACAAATTTATTAACACCATGTCTCAGGTTCCGACCATCAGCCAGCTGCTGCCGTTACCGGCATCAGATGATGATGATCTGAAACATAAATCCTGGGATTACCTGTACGAACCCGATCCGAAGGCGTTGCTGGATACCCTGCTGCGTCGTTATGTCGAATCTCAGGTTTATCAGGGCGTGGTTGAAAACCTGGCCAGCGAGCAGGCCGCCCGTATGGTGGCGATGAAAGCCGCGACCGACAATGGCGGCAGCCTGATTAAAGAGCTGCAGTTGGTATACAACAAAGCTCGTCAGGCCAGCATTACTCAGGAACTCACCGAGATCGTCTCGGGGGCCGCCGCGGTTTAAACAGGTTATTTCGTAGAGGATTTAAGATGGCTACTGGAAAGATTGTCCAGGTAATCGGCGCCGTAGTTGACGTCGAATTCCCTCAGGATGCCGTACCGCGCGTGTACGATGCTCTTGAGGTGCAAAATGGTAATGAGCGTCTGGTGCTGGAAGTTCAGCAGCAGCTCGGCGGCGGTATCGTACGTACCATCGCAATGGGTTCCTCCGACGGTCTGCGTCGCGGTCTGGATGTAAAAGACCTCGAACACCCGATTGAAGTCCCGGTAGGTAAAGCGACTCTGGGCCGTATCATGAACGTACTGGGTGAACCGGTCGACATGAAAGGCGAGATCGGTGAAGAAGAGCGTTGGGCGATTCACCGCGCAGCACCTTCCTACGAAGAGCTGTCAAACTCTCAGGAACTGCTGGAAACCGGTATCAAAGTTATCGACCTGATGTGTCCGTTCGCTAAGGGCGGTAAAGTTGGTCTGTTCGGTGGTGCGGGTGTAGGTAAAACCGTAAACATGATGGAGCTCATTCGTAACATCGCGATCGAGCACTCCGGTTACTCTGTGTTTGCGGGCGTAGGTGAACGTACTCGTGAGGGTAACGACTTCTACCACGAAATGACCGACTCCAACGTTATCGACAAAGTATCCCTGGTGTATGGCCAGATGAACGAGCCGCCGGGAAACCGTCTGCGCGTTGCTCTGACCGGTCTGACCATGGCTGAGAAATTCCGTGACGAAGGTCGTGACGTTCTGCTGTTCGTTGACAACATCTATCGTTACACCCTGGCCGGTACGGAAGTATCCGCACTGCTGGGCCGTATGCCTTCAGCGGTAGGTTATCAGCCGACCCTGGCGGAAGAGATGGGCGTTCTGCAGGAACGTATCACCTCCACCAAAACTGGTTCTATCACCTCCGTACAGGCAGTATACGTACCTGCGGATGACTTGACTGACCCGTCTCCGGCAACCACCTTTGCGCACCTTGACGCAACCGTGGTACTGAGCCGTCAGATCGCGTCTCTGGGTATCTACCCGGCCGTTGACCCGCTGGACTCCACCAGCCGTCAGCTGGACCCGCTGGTGGTTGGTCAGGAACACTACGACACCGCGCGTGGCGTTCAGTCCATCCTGCAACGTTATCAGGAACTGAAAGACATCATCGCCATCCTGGGTATGGATGAACTGTCTGAAGAAGACAAACTGGTGGTAGCGCGTGCTCGTAAGATCCAGCGCTTCCTGTCCCAGCCGTTCTTCGTGGCAGAAGTATTCACCGGTTCTCCGGGTAAATACGTCTCCCTGAAAGACACCATCCGTGGCTTTAAAGGCATCATGGAAGGCGAATACGATCACCTGCCGGAGCAGGCGTTCTACATGGTCGGTTCCATCGAAGAAGCTGTGGAAAAAGCCAAAAAACTTTAACGCCTTAATCGGAGGGTGATATGGCAATGACTTACCACCTGGACGTCGTCAGCGCAGAGCAACAAATGTTCTCTGGTCTGGTCGAGAAAATCCAGGTAACGGGTAGCGAAGGTGAACTGGGGATCTACCCTGGCCACGCACCGCTGCTCACCGCCATTAAGCCTGGTATGATTCGCATCGTGAAACAGCACGGTCACGAAGAGTTTATCTATCTGTCTGGCGGCATTCTTGAAGTGCAGCCTGGCAACGTGACCGTTCTGGCCGACACCGCAATTCGCGGCCAGGATCTCGACGAAGCGCGAGCCATGGAAGCGAAACGTAAGGCTGAAGAGCACATTAGCAGCTCTCACGGCGACGTAGATTACGCTCAGGCGTCTGCGGAACTGGCCAAAGCGATCGCGCAGCTGCGCGTTATCGAGTTGACCAAAAAAGCGATGTAACACCGGCTTGAAAAGCACAAAAGCCAGTCTGGAAACAGGCTGGCTTTTTTTTGCGCGTGTGACCCGTCCTGAATAGCGTTCACATAGATCCTGCTGATATAAAACCCCCCTGTTTTCCTGTTTATTCATTGATCGAAATAAGAGCAAAAACATCCACCTGACGCTTAAATTAAGGTACTGCCTTAATTTTCTGCAGACAAAAGGCGTGACGATGGTCGAAAATGGCGCTTTCGTCAGCGGGGATAATCCGTTATTGAACAATTTATCCTCTGTCCATTTCACGATGAAAAAAATGTAGTTTTTTCAAGGTGAAGCGGTTTAAATTCGTTCTCAAATTACAGTCAGGACGCGTATGTTGAATAATGCTATGAGCGTAGTGATCCTTGCCGCAGGCAAAGGCACGCGCATGTATTCCGATCTTCCGAAAGTGCTGCATACCCTTGCCGGGAAAGCGATGGTTCAGCATGTCATTGATGCTGCGAATGAATTAGGCGCAGCGCACGTTCACTTGGTGTACGGTCACGGCGGCGATCTGCTAAAACAGGCGCTGAAAGACGACAACCTTAACTGGGTGCTTCAGGCAGAGCAGCTGGGTACGGGTCATGCAATGCAGCAGGCCGCACCTTTCTTTGCCGATGATGAAGACATTTTAATGCTCTACGGCGACGTGCCGCTGATCTCTGTCGAAACACTCCAGCGTCTGCGTGATGCTAAACCGCAGGGTGGCATTGGTCTGCTGACGGTGAAACTGGATGATCCGACCGGTTATGGACGTATCACCCGTGAAAACGGCAAAGTTACCGGCATTGTTGAGCACAAAGATGCCACCGACGAGCAGCGTCAGATTCAGGAGATCAACACCGGCATTCTGATTGCCAACGGCGCAGATATGAAACGCTGGCTGGCGAAGCTGACCAACAATAATGCTCAGGGCGAATACTACATCACCGACATTATTGCGCTGGCGTATCAGGAAGGGCGTGAAATCGTCGCCGTTCATCCGCAACGTTTAAGCGAAGTAGAAGGCGTGAATAACCGCCTGCAACTCTCCCGTCTGGAGCGTGTTTATCAGTCCGAACAGGCTGAAAAACTGCTGTTAGCAGGCGTTATGCTGCGCGATCCAGCGCGTTTTGATCTGCGTGGTACGCTAACTCACGGGCGCGATGTTGAAATTGATACTAACGTTATCATCGAGGGCAACGTGACTCTCGGTCATCGCGTGAAAATTGGCACCGGTTGCGTGATTAAAAACAGCGTGATTGGCGATGATTGCGAAATCAGTCCGTATACCGTTGTGGAAGATGCGAATCTGGCAGCGGCCTGTACCATTGGCCCGTTTGCCCGTTTGCGTCCTGGTGCTGAGTTGCTGGAAGGTGCTCACGTCGGTAACTTCGTTGAGATGAAAAAAGCGCGTCTGGGTAAAGGCTCGAAAGCTGGTCATCTGACTTACCTGGGCGATGCGGAAATTGGCGATAACGTTAACATCGGCGCGGGAACCATTACCTGCAACTACGATGGTGCGAATAAATTTAAGACCATTATCGGCGACGATGTGTTTGTTGGTTCCGACACTCAGCTGGTGGCCCCGGTAACAGTAGGCAAAGGCGCGACCATTGCTGCGGGTACAACTGTGACGCGTAATGTCGGCGAAAATGCATTAGCTATCAGCCGTGTGCCGCAGACTCAGAAAGAAGGCTGGCGTCGTCCGGTAAAGAAAAAGTGATTCTGGCCGGCTAACCCGGTCACATGGGATGAGGAGATAACATAATCTCCCTCCCACAAGCAGTAACTATAAAAATAACCCCACTCTCTACAAGGCTCGGGGCGCCCGAAAAAACGGGCATACAGGTTGACCGACAACGATATAAATCGGAATCAAAAACTATGTGTGGAATTGTTGGCGCGATCGCGCAACGTGATGTAGCAGAAATCCTTCTTGAAGGTTTACGTCGTCTGGAATACCGCGGATATGACTCTGCCGGTCTGGCCGTTGTTGATGCAGAAGGTCATATGACCCGCCTGCGTCGCCTCGGTAAAGTCCAGATGCTGGCACAGGCAGCGGAAGAACATCCTCTGCATGGCGGCACTGGTATTGCTCACACTCGCTGGGCGACCCACGGTGAACCTTCAGAAGTGAATGCGCATCCGCATGTTTCTGAACACATTGTGGTGGTGCATAACGGCATCATCGAAAACCATGAACCGCTGCGTGAAGAGCTAAAAGCGCGTGGCTATACCTTCGTTTCTGAAACCGACACCGAAGTGATTGCCCATCTGGTGAACTGGGAGCTGAAACAAGGCGGGACTCTGCGTGAGGCCGTTCTGCGTGCTATCCCGCAGCTGCGTGGTGCGTACGGTACAGTGATCATGGACTCCCGTCACCCGGATACCCTGCTGGCGGCACGTTCTGGTAGTCCGCTGGTGATTGGCCTGGGGATGGGCGAAAACTTTATCGCTTCTGACCAGCTGGCGCTGTTGCCGGTGACCCGTCGCTTTATCTTCCTTGAAGAGGGCGATATTGCGGAAATCACTCGCCGTTCGGTAAACATCTTCGATAAAACTGGCGCGGAAGTAAAACGTCAGGATATCGAATCCAATCTGCAATATGACGCGGGCGATAAAGGCATTTACCGTCACTACATGCAGAAAGAGATCTACGAACAGCCGAACGCGATCAAAAACACCCTTACCGGACGCATCAGCCACGGTCAGGTTGATTTAAGCGAGCTGGGACCGAACGCCGACGAACTGCTGTCGAAGGTTGAGCATATTCAGATCCTCGCCTGTGGTACTTCTTATAACTCCGGTATGGTTTCCCGCTACTGGTTTGAATCGCTAGCAGGTATTCCGTGCGACGTCGAAATCGCCTCTGAATTCCGCTATCGCAAATCTGCCGTGCGTCGTAACAGCCTGATGATCACCTTGTCACAGTCTGGCGAAACCGCGGATACCCTGGCTGGCCTGCGTCTGTCGAAAGAGCTGGGTTACCTTGGTTCACTGGCAATCTGTAACGTTCCGGGTTCTTCTCTGGTGCGCGAATCCGATCTGGCGCTAATGACCAACGCGGGTACAGAAATCGGCGTGGCATCCACTAAAGCATTCACCACTCAGTTAACTGTGCTGTTGATGCTGGTGGCGAAGCTGTCTCGCCTGAAAGGTCTGGATGCCTCCATTGAACATGACATCGTGCATGGTCTGCAGGCGCTGCCGAGCCGTATTGAGCAGATGCTGTCTCAGGACAAACGCATTGAAGCGCTGGCAGAAGATTTCTCTGACAAACATCACGCGCTGTTCCTGGGCCGTGGCGATCAGTACCCAATCGCGCTGGAAGGCGCATTGAAGTTGAAAGAGATCTCTTACATTCACGCTGAAGCCTACGCTGCTGGCGAACTGAAACACGGTCCGCTGGCGCTAATTGATGCCGATATGCCGGTTATTGTTGTTGCACCGAACAACGAATTGCTGGAAAAACTGAAATCCAACATTGAAGAAGTTCGCGCGCGTGGCGGTCAGTTGTATGTCTTCGCCGATCAGGATGCGGGTTTTGTAAGTAGCGATAACATGCACATCATCGAGATGCCGCATGTGGAAGAGGTGATTGCACCGATCTTCTACACCGTTCCGCTGCAGCTGCTGGCTTACCATGTCGCGCTGATCAAAGGCACCGACGTTGACCAGCCGCGTAACCTGGCAAAATCGGTTACGGTTGAGTAATAAATGGATGCCCTGCGTAAGCGGGGCATTTTTCTTCCTGTTATGTTTTTAATCAAACATCCTGCCAACTCCATGTGACAAACCGTCATCTTCGGCTACTTTTTCTCTGTCACAGAATGAAAATTTTTCTGTCATCTCTTCGTTATTAATGTTTGTAATTGACTGAATATCAACGCTTATTTAAATCAGACTGAAGACTTTATCTCTCTGTCATAAAACTGTCATATTCCTTACATATAACTGTCACCTGTTTGTCCTATTTTGCTTCTCGTAGCCAACAAACAATGCTTTATGAATCCTCCCAGGAGACATTATGAAAGTTATGCGTACCACCGTCGCAACTGTTGTCGCCGCGACCTTATCGATGAGTGCTTTCTCTGTGTTTGCAGAAGCAAGCCTGACAGGTGCAGGTGCAACCTTCCCTGCGCCGGTGTATGCCAAATGGGCTGACACTTACCAGAAAGAAACCGGTAATAAAGTTAACTACCAGGGTATCGGTTCTTCCGGTGGCGTAAAACAGATTATCGCTAATACCGTTGATTTTGGTGCCTCTGACGCGCCGCTGTCTGACGAAAAACTGGCTCAGGAAGGTCTGTTCCAGTTCCCGACCGTGATTGGCGGCGTGGTGCTGGCGGTTAACATTCCAGGGCTGAAGTCTGGCGAACTGGTGCTGGATGGTAAAACCCTCGGCGACATCTACCTGGGCAAAATCAAGAAGTGGGATGATGAAGCCATCGCCAAACTGAATCCGGGTCTGAAACTGCCTTCACAAAACATTGCTGTAGTACGCCGCGCAGATGGCTCCGGGACTTCCTTCGTCTTCACCAGCTACCTGGCGAAAGTGAACGAAGAGTGGAAAAACAACGTTGGTACTGGCTCTACCGTAAAATGGCCGATCGGTCTGGGCGGTAAAGGTAACGACGGTATCGCCGCGTTCGTTCAGCGTCTGCCGGGTGCAATTGGTTATGTTGAATATGCTTACGCGAAGCAGAACAACCTGGCGTACACCAAACTGATCTCCGCTGATGGTAAACCGGTTAGTCCGACCGAAGAAAACTTCGCTAATGCAGCAAAAGGTGCAGACTGGAGCAAAACCTTCGCTCAGGATCTGACCAACCAGAAAGGCGAAGATGCATGGCCTATTACCTCTACCACGTTCATTCTGATCCACAAAGATCAGAAGAAACCAGAACAAGGCACAGAAGTGCTGAAATTCTTCGACTGGGCGTACAAAACCGGGGCTAAACAGGCGAACGACCTGGATTACGCCAGCCTGCCGGATAGTGTAGTTGAACAGGTTCGCGCTGCGTGGAAGACCAATATTAAAGACAGTAGCGGTAAGCCGCTGTACTAATAAAACTCCAGGCCGGGTACGGTGTTTTACGCCGCATCCGGCATTACAAAATGACTTTGTAAACGCGTTTAACTGAAGAGTAACTTATGGCTGCAACCAAGCCTGCTTTTAACCCACCGGGTAAAAAGGGCGACATAATTTTCAGCGTGCTGGTAAAACTGGCGGCGCTGATTGTGCTATTGATGTTGGGTGGCATTATTGTCTCTCTGATCATCTCCTCCTGGCCGAGCATTCAGAAATTTGGTCTGGCTTTCCTGTGGACCAAAGAGTGGGATGCACCGAACGATATCTACGGGGCGTTGGTGCCGATCTACGGTACGCTGGTGACTTCGTTTATCGCGCTGCTGATCGCCGTCCCGGTGAGTTTCGGTATCGCCCTGTTCCTGACTGAGCTTGCGCCCGGCTGGCTGAAACGCCCGCTGGGTATCGCCATTGAGCTGCTGGCAGCCATTCCAAGTATCGTTTACGGCATGTGGGGCCTGTTTATCTTTGCGCCGCTGTTCGCCGTTTACTTCCAGGAGCCGGTCGGCAATATCATGTCGAATATTCCGATTGTTGGCGCGCTGTTCTCTGGCCCTGCATTTGGTATCGGTATCCTCGCGGCAGGCGTGATCCTCGCCATCATGATTATTCCGTACATTGCGGCGGTAATGCGCGATGTGTTCGAACAAACCCCGGTGATGATGAAAGAGTCGGCCTACGGTATTGGCTGCACCACCTGGGAAGTTATCTGGCGTATCGTTCTTCCGTTCACCAAAAATGGTGTTATCGGCGGCATCATGCTGGGGCTGGGCCGCGCGCTCGGTGAAACCATGGCGGTGACCTTTATCATCGGTAACACCTACCAGCTCGACAGCGCCTCGCTGTATATGCCGGGCAACAGTATCACCTCTGCACTGGCGAACGAATTTGCGGAAGCGGAATCCGGTCTGCACGTTGCCGCACTGATGGAACTGGGCCTGATCCTGTTTGTGATTACCTTCATCGTCCTCGCCGCATCGAAGTTTATGATTATGCGCCTGGCTAAGAATGAGGGGGCACGCTAATGGCTATGGTTGAAATGCAAACCAATGCGGCGCTGGCTGAATCCCGCCGCAAAATGCAGGCGCGTCGCCGCCTCAAGAACCGTATTGCACTGACGCTCTCAATGGCGACGATGGCCTTCGGTCTGTTCTGGCTGATCTGGATTTTAATGTCCACCATCACCCGCGGTATCGACGGTATGTCGCTGGCGCTGTTCACTGAAATGACGCCGCCGCCCAATACGGAAGGTGGTGGTCTGGCGAACGCCCTGGCAGGTAGCGGCCTGTTAATTTTGTGGGCCACGGTATTCGGTACGCCGCTGGGCATTATGGCGGGGATTTATCTGGCTGAATATGGTCGTAAATCCTGGCTGGCAGAAGTGATTCGCTTCATTAACGACATTCTGCTCTCTGCGCCATCGATTGTGGTTGGTCTGTTTGTTTACACCATTGTGGTGGCGCAGATGGAGCACTTCTCCGGCTGGGCGGGCGTGATTGCGCTGGCGCTGTTGCAGGTGCCGATTGTTATCCGCACCACCGAGAACATGCTGAAACTGGTGCCGGACAGCCTGCGTGAAGCGGCTTATGCGCTGGGTACACCGAAGTGGAAGATGATCTCCGCGATCACGCTGAAAGCGTCGGTGTCCGGGATCATGACCGGTATCCTGCTGGCGATTGCCCGTATTGCTGGTGAAACCGCGCCGCTGCTGTTTACCGCGCTCTCCAACCAGTTCTGGAGCACGGACATGATGCAGCCGATCGCCAACCTGCCGGTGACGATCTTTAAGTTTGCGATGAGCCCGTTTGCGGAATGGCAGCAGCTGGCCTGGGCCGGGGTATTGATCATTACCCTGTGCGTACTGCTGCTGAACATTCTGGCGCGCGTTGTTTTCGCGAAGAATAAACACGGTTGATATTGCTGACACGGTTTTCCCCTCACCCTAACCCTCTCCCCAGAGGGGCGAGGGGACCGACCGAGCGCCTTTTTGACTCTGTACACGGTTAACACTTTGCCGGATGCGGCGTGAACGCCTGATCCGGCCTACGGTAAGCCTGATTCGCGAAGTGCATCAGGCACGATGAGGAAAAGATTGCAATGAGTATGGTTGAAACTGCCCCGAGTAAAATTCAGGTTCGTAATTTGAACTTCTACTACGGCAAATTCCATGCCCTGAAAAACATCAACCTGGATATCGCTAAAAACCAGGTAACGGCGTTTATCGGGCCGTCCGGCTGCGGTAAATCGACGCTGCTGCGTACCTTCAACAAAATGTTTGAACTGTACCCGGAGCAGCGTGCGGAAGGTGAAATTCTGCTTGATGGCGACAACATCCTGACCAACTCTCAGGATATCGCACTGCTGCGTGCGAAAGTGGGCATGGTGTTCCAGAAACCGACGCCGTTTCCGATGTCCATCTACGACAACATCGCTTTTGGCGTTCGTCTGTTTGAGAAGCTCTCCCGTGCCGACATGGACGAGCGCGTGCAGTGGGCATTGACCAAAGCCGCATTGTGGAACGAAACCAAAGATAAATTGCACCAGAGCGGTTACTCTCTCTCTGGTGGTCAGCAACAGCGTCTGTGTATTGCGCGTGGTATCGCCATTCGCCCGGAAGTGCTGCTGCTCGACGAACCGTGTTCGGCGCTCGACCCTATCTCTACCGGGCGTATTGAAGAGCTGATCACCGAACTGAAGCAGGATTACACCGTGGTGATCGTCACCCACAACATGCAGCAGGCTGCGCGTTGTTCCGACCACACGGCGTTTATGTACCTGGGCGAATTGATTGAGTTCAGCAACACGGACGATCTGTTCACCAAGCCAGCGAAGAAACAAACAGAAGACTACATCACCGGTCGTTACGGTTGATTCAGGAGTGCGTTATGGACAGTCTCAATCTTAATAAACATATTTCCGGCCAGTTCAACGCCGAACTGGAAAGTATCCGCACGCAGGTGATGACCATGGGCGGCATGGTGGAGCAGCAGCTTTCTGATGCAATCACCGCGATGCATAACCAGGACAGCGATCTGGCGAAGCGCGTCATCGAAGGCGACAAGAACGTCAACATGATGGAAGTGGCGATCGATGAAGCCTGCGTGCGCATTATCGCCAAACGTCAGCCGACGGCGAGCGACCTGCGACTGGTTATGGTGATCAGTAAAACCATTGCCGAGCTGGAGCGTATTGGCGACGTGGCGGACAAAATCTGCCGTACTGCGCTGGAGAAATTCTCCCAGCAGCATCAGCCGTTGCTGGTAAGTCTGGAGTCGCTGGGCCGTCATACCATCCAGATGCTGCACGACGTGCTGGACGCGTTCGCGCGGATGGACATTGACGAAGCGGTACGTATTTATCGTGAAGATAAAAAAGTCGATCAGGAATACGAAGGTATTGTTCGTCAACTGATGACCTACATGATGGAAGATTCGCGTACCATTCCGAGCGTACTTACTGCGCTGTTCTGCGCGCGTTCTATCGAACGTATTGGCGACCGCTGCCAGAATATTTGTGAGTTTATCTTCTACTACGTGAAGGGGCAGGATTTCCGTCACGTCGGTGGCGATGAGCTGGATAAACTGCTGGCGGGGAAAGATAGCGACAAATAATTCACCAGACAAATCCCAATAACTTAATTATTGGGATTTGTTATATATAACTTTATAAATTCCTAAAATTACACAAAGTTAATAACTGCGAGCATGGTCATATTTTTATCAATAGCGCATTGCTATTTTCTCTGCACGCAATTAAATTAATTTCCGAACCTGGATGTTCGTTATAAAAACCATTAATAAATGACTGGATTGTTACTGCATTCGCAGGCAAAACCTGACATAACCAGAGAATACTGGTGAAGTCGGGTTTTTTTGTTTATAAAAAAGGTCCTTGCTATGAACATGCAAATCACCAAAATTCTCAACAATAATGTTGTGGTGGTTATTGATGATCAACAGCGGGAAAAAGTCGTCATGGGGCGCGGAATTGGCTTTCAAAAACGCGCTGGCGAAAGAATTAACTCAAGTGGAATAGAAAAAGAGTATGCCTTGAGCAGTCATGAACTGAACGGGCGATTAAGCGAACTCTTAAGTCATATTCCTCTTGAGGTGATGGCAACCTGTGATCGTATTATCTCTTTAGCGCAGGAGCGCTTGGGAAAATTACAGGACAGTATTTATATCTCGCTAACTGACCATTGCCAGTTTGCGATTAAACGCTTTCAGCAAAACGTGTTGCTGCCCAACCCGTTGCTGTGGGATATCCAGCGGCTTTACCCGAAAGAGTTCCAGCTAGGGGAAGAAGCGTTAACCATTATTGATAAACGGTTGGGCGTGCAGTTACCGAAAGATGAAGTGGGCTTTATTGCCATGCATCTGGTCAGTGCCCAAATGAGCGGAAATATGGAGGATGTTGCAGGTGTCACGCAGTTAATGCGCGAAATGCTGCAATTAATAAAATTTCAGTTCAGCCTTAATTACCAGGAAGAAAGCTTGAGTTATCAGCGACTGGTTACACATCTGAAGTTTTTATCCTGGCGTATTCTTGAACATGCTTCAATTAACGATAGTGATGAATCATTACAACAAGCAGTAAAACAAAATTACCCGCAAGCATGGCAATGTGCGGAACGGATCGCCATTTTTATTGGTTTGCAGTATCAACGTAAAATTTCACCCGCAGAGATTATGTTTTTAGCCATAAATATAGAGCGCGTGCGCAAAGAACACTGAAATATTATTACTGAGTAAAGGATTGTTACCGCACTAAGCGGGCAAAACCTGAAAAAAATTGCTTGATTCACGTCAGGCCGTTTTTTTCAGGTTTTTTTTTGGAGTTTTGCCGCAAAGCGGTAGAGGGCAAGTTATGACGGAGTTAGCCAGAAAAATAGTCGCAGGAGTCGGGGGCGCAGATAACATTGTGAGTCTGATGCATTGCGCAACGCGATTACGTTTTAAATTAAAGGATGAAAGCAAAGCGCAAGCAGAGGTACTGAAAAAGACCCCCGGTATTATTATGGTGGTGGAAAGCGGTGGCCAGTTTCAGGTGGTCATAGGTAACCATGTGGCCGATGTCTTCCTGGCGGTTAACAGTGTGGCAGGCCTTGACGAAAAAGCGCAACAGGCACCGGAAAATGATGATAAAGGTAATCTGCTAAACCGCTTTGTTTATGTTATTTCAGGTATTTTTACGCCTCTGATCGGTTTGATGGCGGCAACCGGGATCTTGAAAGGTATGCTGGCTCTGGCGCTCACTTTTCAGTGGACGACCGAACAAAGTGGTACTTATTTAATTTTATTCAGCGCCAGTGATGCCTTGTTTTGGTTCTTCCCGATAATCCTGGGATACACCGCGGGGAAACGCTTCGGCGGTAATCCATTTACTGCCATGGTGATTGGTGGAGCGTTAGTGCATCCATTAATTCTGACTGCTTTCGAGAACGGGCAAAAAGCGGATGCGCTGGGGCTGGATTTCCTGGGTATTCCGGTCACATTGTTGAATTACTCGTCATCGGTTATTCCCATTATTTTTTCTGCCTGGTTGTGCAGCATTCTGGAACGCCGACTTAATGCGTGGTTACCGTCGGCAATCAAAAATTTCTTCACACCATTGCTATGTCTGATGGTTATCACACCCGTCACCTTTCTGCTGGTGGGGCCGCTATCAACCTGGATAAGCGAACTGATTGCCGCCGGTTATCTCTGGCTTTATCAGGCGGTTCCTGCATTTGCGGGCGCGGTAATGGGCGGCTTCTGGCAAATCTTCGTCATGTTCGGACTGCACTGGGGCCTGGTGCCGCTGTGTATCAATAACTTCACCGTGCTGGGCTACGACACCATGATCCCGCTGTTAATGCCCGCCATTATGGCGCAGGTCGGGGCGGCGCTCGGCGTCTTCCTCTGCGAACGCGATGCGCAGAAAAAAGTGGTGGCGGGATCAGCGGCGTTGACGAGTCTGTTTGGTATCACCGAACCAGCGGTATATGGCGTCAACCTGCCGCGTAAGTACCCCTTTGTTATCGCCTGTATCAGTGGGGCTTTGGGGGCCACCATTATTGGCTACGCGCAAACGAAAGTCTACTCCTTTGGTTTGCCAAGTATTTTCACCTTCATGCAAACCATCCCGTCAACGGGAATTGATTTCACCGTCTGGGCCAGCGTTATTGGCGGTGTCATTGCCATCGGTTGCGCATTTGTCGGTACGGTGATGCTTCATTTCATCACCGCTAAACGTCAGCCAGCGCAGGGTGCCCCGCAAGAGAAAACACCAGAGGTTATTACACCACCTGAGCAGGGCGGTATCTGTTCACCGATGACGGGAGAGATTGTGCCGCTCATTCACGTCGCTGATACCACGTTTGCCAGTGGCCTGTTGGGTAAAGGTATTGCCATTCTGCCCTCGGTTGGTGAAGTGCGTTCTCCGGTTGCGGGTCGAATTGCTTCGTTGTTCGCCACATTACACGCCATTGGCATTGAGTCAGATGATGGTGTGGAGATCCTGATTCATGTCGGTATCGACACCGTAAAACTGGACGGCAAATTCTTTTCCGCTCACGTCAACGTGGGTGACAAGGTCAATACAGGCGATCGGCTGATTTCTTTTGATATCCCTGCTATTCGCGAGGCCGGATTTGATGTGACGACGCCGGTATTAATCAGTAATAGCGATGATTTTACAGACGTATTACCCCACGGCACGGCGCAGATAAGCGCAGGTGAACCGCTGTTATCCATCATTCGCTAACGATAAAAGGAGTTAATTATGAAAGCATTTCCAGAAACATTTCTTTGGGGTGGCGCAACAGCTGCCAATCAGGTGGAAGGTGCCTGGCTGGAAGATGGCAAAGGGATTACGACCTCAGATTTACAGCCTCATGGCGTTATGGGAAAAATGGAACCGCGCATCCTGGGGAAAGAGAATATCAAAGATGTCGCCATCGATTTTTATCACCGTTACCCGGAAGATATCGCGTTATTTGCCGAGATGGGCTTCACCTGTCTGCGTATTTCCATTGCCTGGGCGCGAATTTTCCCTCGGGGCGACGAAGCCGAACCGAATGAAGCGGGGTTAGCGTTTTACGATCGGCTGTTTGATGAAATGGCGCAGGCGGGGATCAAGCCGCTGGTAACGTTATCCCATTACGAAATGCCATATGGGCTGGTGAAAAACTACGGCGGTTGGGCTAATCGGGCGGTCATCGATCACTTCGAGCATTACGCCCGCACGGTCTTTACCCGCTACCAACATAAAGTAGCGTTATGGCTGACGTTTAATGAAATCAATATGTCGTTACACGCGCCATTCACGGGCGTGGGGCTGGCAGAAGAGAGTGGCGAGGCGGAAGTTTATCAGGCGATCCATCATCAACTGGTTGCCAGTGCGCGGGCAGTTAAAGCCTGTCATAGCCTGCTCCCCGAAGCGAAAATCGGCAATATGCTTCTCGGTGGGCTGGTTTACCCCCTCACCTGCCAGCCACAGGATATGTTGCAGGCCATGGAAGAGAACCGGCGCTGGATGTTCTTTGGTGATGTTCAGGCGCGTGGCCAGTATCCCGGCTATATGCAGCGTTTCTTCCGCGACCACAATATCACCATTGAGATGACTGAAAGTGACGCAGAAGATTTAAAACATACCGTCGATTTCATCTCTTTTAGTTATTACATGACTGGTTGTGTTTCCCACGACGAAAGCATTAATAAAAATGCGCAGGGCAACATACTGAATATGATCCCCAATCCGCATCTGAAAAGTTCAGAGTGGGGGTGGCAAATTGATCCGGTTGGATTACGGGTTCTGTTAAATACGCTTTGGGATCGTTATCAAAAACCGTTATTTATTGTCGAGAACGGATTAGGCGCAAAAGACAGCGTTGAAGCGGATGGTTCGATACAGGACGATTATCGAATTGCCTATTTAAACGATCACCTGGTACAGGTAAATGAAGCGATTGCCGATGGTGTGGATATTATGGGGTACACCAGTTGGGGGCCAATTGATTTAGTCAGTGCATCTCATTCACAAATGTCTAAGCGCTACGGCTTTATTGGTAATGACTCCAACTTATTGATAGTGTTTTATGTTCAGATAATGCCCGATGACTTTGTCATGCAGCTCCACCGATTTTGAGAACGACAGTGACTTCCGTCCCAGCCTTGCCAGATGTTGTCTCAGATTCAGGTTATGCCGCTCAATTCGCTGAGTGTAACGCTTGCTGATTACGTGCAGCTTTCCCTTCAGGCGGGATTCATACAGCGGCCAGCCATCCGTCATCCATACCACGACCTC
>NZ_JAENDM010000037.1:0-40700 GCF_019375075.1 Escherichia sp. XD33 | reverse complement strand
GCGGCGTTTACTGGAAAACTCACTGTCGGCAAAAGTCAGTTGCTGGCTCATCCGGTTACTCATTCTGGGTTCAGGTTACAACACGATGATCTCACATCTCGGACTTATTCGCACCTTCCTTAATACATTATCTCGTCATGGATACAATGTCGCTCAGGATCTCAACCAGCTCGCTTCTCTCCTGCGTTCCGTCATGATAGGTTGATCTTGAGATGATTCTTTCTGATGTCATCTGAGGCCAGAATTTATCTAGTACATTATCGGGTTTCATTCCCACAGCCCGGCCGATTATTTTTTTAGCGTCACAGGTGTCCGTAAACGTGACGGCTACACCAGTAATTTCCTCGATAAGATCCGGGCACAGATAGTTTTCTATCTCACGTTTGCGCGTAGCGAAAAATACCTTACCGGCCTCCTCTACTTCTTTTTTACGCTTCTGGATGGACAGAACCTGTGCAGGGTCTCCCCCAATATCGGAGTCCAGAAATACGCACCAGGGAAGCCCCAGATCTTTGGCCAGATTCAATGTAACCCAGTGTTTGACGCTACCACACCCTCCTATGAGGACTGGCACTATTTTCACGTCCTCCAGAGAGGCTGGCAGCGCACCTGACTGTTTTAATGAACTGGCCGCATGCCTCAGGAAAGTAACATCCGACTTTCCCTCTACCAGAACAATCCCCTGCGCCCTTTCCATACCGGTCTCTGGCAGCACCCCCAGGCTTTCAGTGGCTTCCTTCAGCACTGCGTCATCCGGCATTTTTACTACGGGTTCACCCGCCTCATTTCGGGTAACATAACGTACGCCTTCGACAGGGATTAATCCGGCCAGCGCCGGGACATGGGTGGTGACGATAATCTGACGGTGCGGCTGGCCTGCCAGTGCCAGTAACGCTTTCATCAGCATCATCTGATAGTTCGGATGCTGTGACGTTTCAGGCTCCTCTATGGCATAAATCACATTTCTGGGCGTCCCCGCGACATTCTTTTCAGCCTCAGCCCGAAAAAAATTCAACAGGATAAGCCTCCTTATCCCGCTGCCGCGCTTATTGATGGGGATGCCATTTTCCCCGTCCAGGGTGAAATTGAAGGTCCACTTGGGTTTCTCCTTAAATCGTGGAGTCAGTTCACTGGCGAGTTCGGGGGCCATTTCACGTAATTTATCCAGCGTTCTCTGTGCGACATCCAGGACGCTGTCCTGAATCTCATTTTCCAGCGCTGTAATTTTGTCCTGCAGCGCAGCCTGAGCGTCTTTTACGGCCTGCTGTAAGGGGTTTTTAGCTTCGGAATCCCCGTCGCTGCTTTCCCTGTCGGCTTTGAAAATCGCATACGTGGGCAGCAAATCGAGGATCTTACCCCATAATGATTTTGTGTCGGTTCCGAACTCTTTATCGACATCCAGCATAATTTCCGAACAGGTATAGGGGGCTGCGGCTTCCCTGATGGCCTGACGCCATAACGATGCAGTGCGTTTATCCGCCACATTTTTTTCAACTTCTTTTCCCACCGCCTTGAGCTCAGAAATTTTCATGCCCAGTAAATTTCTCAGGGGCTCCTCATCCGGGTGGATGCAGCGGATGCAGGTCTGCTCCGGTTTTCCTGAGGTCGTTGCTTTAAACGTTTTGACGATTTCAAAATTGCCGTCCTCATTCAGCAGATGTTCTGAGGCGAGCGTGGTCTGCACCCTGTCGTCGATCATGATAAAATCGGGCAGGTCATCAAATTCACAGGCTATTTCAAAACGGCCGTCCCCTTCTCTTAGGCTGAAACAGTTCATGTCATTCTTGTCAGCCTTCATTCCTTCTGTTTCAAAAAAAATAGCCAGCGCTTCCAGAAGCGTTGATTTCCCAAAGTCATTACGACCGACAATACCCGTCATGCTTTCATCAATAATGATTTCAGTAGAGTTTCTGTAGCCTCTGAAGTTTTTCAGTTTTAATTTTCTGAGCCGCATATGAAGTCCTGTGTGTAAGAAAGCGTTTTGCTGCAACCTGAATACAAAATATATTTTCAAATGCCTGCCAACAAGCAGGGATAACCGTTATTCAGAATATCTTAACGACATTTCGGGATTATGATCTGGTCGCGCTTTCAGAACTTTACTGCCCCTCAAAACACCGGAAACTAACTTGTGGTTGGTTACATGGCAAAGTTAAAACTCCAGAATCACGGGTAATGATTTCAATGCTTATTATATTTTTTGGAATTGACTCATGAGCTTTATAATTTAAATGATAATAATAACCATTCTTTTATGCGTAATATTTGCTACTGACACTGATGAATTTAAAAGAAGATAGATTTTCATTTACGGATTATTTCCTAAATTCATCGATAATGTGATCGACATAAAATTTTCACTGAAGAATGAAGAGATAATTTAAGGCCGAGCGAAATAGCTCAAAATGGTGTATTTAACATAACAGAAGAAATGAAAGGCTCTATCGCAACCTGATACTTCAGGCCGCTAAGGGGTTAATCTTGTTGAAGAAAAATTAGACCGGGAAGCGCCAGGCGTCACCATTTCTCCCGCCTGGCTGGAAGTGAAGAATAATTGTGCATAGCTCCGTATTCGGGCTTTGCATCTGACAATGGTTCCCTGGATGAAAGTACGATCTCCACTCCAAGGACGCTGAACACCCTAAACAAACGCTCAAAACCCGCACTTGCAGGGTTGGCCTCTAGTCGGGCATAAGTTTGCTGTGTTATACCCAAACGTTCAGAAACATCTTTTTGCGTCAGTCCATTGGCTTTGCGAAAGCCGATTAAAACAGGACGTAACTGATTCAAAGTCTTCAAAGCGTATTGAGTGTTCATAAGTGACCTTCCGTATCGACGAGTTAACAAGCATAACGCAGGGATTTACAGCATATAGGCTGTAATGCTCATTAACAGACTATAGGCTGTAATACGAATCCTGCCAAGATGCGGCATCTTTCAAATACAAGGCCGTATTGGGTAAGCAGTACACCGTTATATAGCACCCCTTGCCCCTTTGCTGGAGAGGGACCCACGTGATCGCAGGTCTTTTAGACGTTGTTGCTAACCGGCATCATACACAGGTGGTAACCCCCAGGGAAACTCTATGAGTGATAATTTATTCCTGCCCCAGTCAAAATATAAAACCTTATCTAACTAGCTTTCTTAGTATTTTATAAATGAAGTGAAATTAGCGAAGAAGTTTTACATTGTAAAGTGAGCAAAAATATTTACCATTCAACTGGCAAAATTTACAATCTGCAGCCCTTAGCCTGAGAAAATGCACATTAACAGAATAATCATCAAGTCCGATAGAGGCATAACTTACGTCCTCAAAAATATCAGAAATAAATGAGTTGAAATTACAAAAATTAACTTCACTTAACATCTTGAACACCGCAGAAATATATCTATCATGCATTATCTTGACTTCGATAACCTTAGATAAACTTGAATGCGACTTACATTTGAAGAGATCAAAGAGAAAGTAAATCAGCATATTTTTATTGTCCGAAATCCATTTTAAAATTTTATTACGTGCACATGGTAATATATACACTGGATTTTTGAAAGGGTTTGAAACGTCAACCACAAGGGAACAATAACCATGAGGATTTATTCCACTTATAATTAAGTCACTAAGTCCTTTCACTGCATTCAAATAGTTATCAAAACAAACCTCATATAAACTGGTACTATGAACTGCACATTTAGATTCAAACAACCATCTATGACGCAGATAACCAATGCCTTTAGAGTGTATATCTTCAACAATACATTTGTGACAGTAACGAATGTTTGAGATGTTTACCAATGGATATGAATTAGTTATGTGAAAATTTTTCCGACAGGCATCTTCAACAGCGTTAAAATACCCGTAAACACCAGAAGATAACGACACTATATTGGAAGTTAGTATATAACCATTTCTAGTGGCAAGAATGTCATATATATCCTGCAAGCTATGCAATTTGTACATATCAATCAGTTCGAAACGAGGAAAGGCATCGTACCTTAGTGCGCCATGCTTTGATATTATGTTCCTGCAATTGGATAAGTTATACATTATCTGTGAACGCAGAAGAAAACTGTGCCACAATTCATTTTCGTAAACCATATAACTCCCTCTTATTTAATTAGTTCCATTTTTCTGAGAAGTATCATTGTCATTGGTAGTTTATCTCTGTATTTCAAAAGCCAGCCATGCCCTCCCAGTAAAGCATCTAGACTTGTAAGTGACATCGAGTACTGCCCCTGAGATAAAACATCATTTATTAATGATGATGAGATAATATCTCTCTCGCTCCAGTCTACTCTTTTATTTTTATAGCATCGTATTGTTTTAGGAAGACAGGAATTAAGCCAGTCACATTCATGTTTATTTAGCCAATAGAAACTTGCATAACAACTTTCTTTGACTAACTTTCGTGTTATAGAAACGGATTGATTATGTATAAATCTTAATATTTTCTGCTTATGACGCCGTCTTAAAGAATCTTTTTTACATTTTTTACGCCATGAGCATAAACCGTAACAAGATGAAATTACAGAGGATACAGCTCCTTCCGATAATGAGTTTTTCTCAGCTATGGATGCCAGACTAAACCCCCTTACAGCCATAGACTTGATAAGCAATTCAGTGAATATATTAATTTTTGTGTTTCGCTTAAACGCCCTCAGGTATTTTTTATAAATAAGTGTTTTAATGTAACATCTGCTGCGACTAAATTCCTTCCCAAGGTTGCTAACACTAGTATTATTTTCAACTATATGAAAACTGTATTTCTTATGACTTTTAAAGATTTCTTTCTTTTTATTAGTACGACTTCCTGCATACGTTGGCCAGCAAGTATTTAACAAACAATAACAAAGCAAAAGATGCTTTGTGGGATGCTGACAACATTTGTCTTTGAGTATAGGCTCCCAGTAATGATAATCAGTTAGGGATGTTGGTATAAGTCCCGATGAACCCTCCCCAAATAACTGGCACTTAGCATAAACATGTGCGTAGAATACATTTTTCTTTAAATTTCCATCCAATGATAATAAATTCAACTTTTTAAGTACATCCATGTAATTGGGGTGTGTAATATCTTTTCTTCTGATTATATTTAGGGACTCATAACAAAACTTAGCAAAATCGAAGTCTATCTCATTGCTAAGTTGTTCTGTATACGAAACAGGAGGCATCAGTCCAATACGTATGTGCGGTGAAGAAGGGACATGGATGCTTTCAAGCGCTACCGGATGCCGATGGCAGGTTGTAACCCCATGAAGCTGATGCGCCAGATGCCAATAAGTAACACCATAATGAAAAGTATCTTCACGAGCGCAAACCGGGCAAAACTTCAATAGTGTGCGCTGCCCTAGTGAAAAATTACTAAGGCGGCACAATCGATTAAGCCTGGCAGGGGTCGTGTTGAAATCCATAATTTCATTACGACTGATTGGTAGTGCCCAGGCAAAAAGAGGGAGTAAAGTCTGTTCATGCCAGAGCTGATCTGCACTTTCGGATGTATGAAGAGAAATAGCCTTTAATCCTGAATTGAGAATTGGATGGACGTTCATATCAGGTTTGTTGAAAATGATCGTTAACAGAGAAGATGGGGACATACCGTACACGGTAGTTGTCCGACAAAACCGGCTGAACAAGGATTCATCAGGCAAAACAGGCAACATTCTCATTTCCCACACCTCTCTTTGACCGTTACGAACTGTTACCTCATTACAATTTATTAAGTGGATCTATATTTATAAGCCCGCAACGCTGAAGAGCATCGTAGGTATTTTTCTTTTCAGCTGTTCTGTTGATAACAAGATCGTGGTCAAGAGACAGTATTTTCTCGTCGAAATTGCGCAAAACCTCGTCTATTTTTCCTACGAATTCCTTGTGCTGTGGCCTGTCTATATCCCCAGGGATCAAAGACTTTAGGGACTTCTCTGCCATGATTTTAGCCGAAGCATCACCCTCATTAGATGCAGAGAGCCATTTAGCTTCCTCATCTTCAGTCGCGGCCCCCGGGAGTGGAGTATCCTTATATTCCTCCGTATGACTCACGAGTACCGGTACAGAGGCCGACAAGACTGCGCCAGTGATGATTTCATTGCCGCTACCGATAACCTTTAATTGTGCCCCCCGATAAATCATCTGAGCCAATCCAATATTGCCTTTAGATAAAATGAATAATTTTTCGTTTAACTCATCATTTAATGGAGTTTCAACATTTGTCCATTGTAATGGCCATAAATAATGAATAAACGATTGCCAGTCTTGTGAATCGTATCTAACATTCTTAATTTTCATGTAACCACCAGACTCTGCCCGCCTGGCAATTCTCATTTTCTTTGTCAGCGTCTCGTCAAAAGGATGATTTCCACAAAAAACCATAGATACCCCCATGGAATCTACAATTTCATGTAAAAAATCAATCAACTTACTCTCACCCCCGGTTCTTGAAAATTTAAGCCTCTGCATTTCATCAATAACAAGGATACCCAAAAATGATGATTTAATTCTTTGTGCAATCTGGCGAGCCAGAGCACCATTTCTAATCTCAGGTGTAGTTCGTTCAATACCAATTGCATCATCTAATTTTTGTAAAATCTCTTCACAAAGGTCTCTCACACTTGAATTGTATGGACAATTAATCTTTACCCATACAATTTGCTTACTGAAGCCGGGAAAAACTCCTTTATAGCTGCTGTGTTCTATAATCTGAGGGAAATGATCCATGACTTGCTCAATCATGGTAGTTTTTCCAGAACCACTCATTCCAACTATCGTAATAGTTTCAGCCTGGGATTTAAAATATCCACTTTCTGGCTCAATATCAGGACGCTCATTTCCATAGTAATGAAGATATTGAATTGTTCCGCTTTTTAAAGGATTACGAGCTGCATAGCTTTCCCTAAGTGCCCGTAAGATCATCTTATAAGCCTGGATAAGATTGGTTTGAGGGCAACGGAATTTCTTTATACGTTCGACATACTGCTCTCTAACATTCGCCGGGGCAGTCCAGCGGATTTTTTCGTCAATTTCGGGGAAATAACTCATTTCCAGAAGTACTTCATCTTCCGTAAGCGCTTCAGGAAGTGCTTCAATTAAGGGATTGCCACGATACTCAGGTAACTCCTGTTCTTTATATATCGCTGAAACGCGCCGTATAAGATTCATTATTCTGCGTCCTCAGTCTTCTTCTTACCTTTTAACCATCTTTGTTTCTCCTCCCGGCCAGGCAAAAGCAGAACATTACTGGATGAAGGAAGTAGGGGTTCAGATCTTCCATTAGCAACATGAGTTCGCCCTAATGAATCAAGTTCATTTTTCCTGTTCTTTTTAATATCTTTACCATGTACCCGGCGAGATTCGTATATTTCATTTAATCTTTCGTTACCTTTCCTGTTAAATTCATCTTTATTATTGATATTGCTGAGCGAATCCAGAGTAAATAAATTAATTTCTTTTTGAGTATCTACCCAATCAGCCATTACATCTGTATCAAGATGAGCTTTCCCTTTAAATACATCTCTTTTCTTAAGTAGGTAATGTTTTTTGAAAATGCTATTTTTGTCAAATCTTACATATATATAATCTACGCAATTGTCATCTATTCTTGCTTCACAAGTGGTTCTTCCAAATACTCTGACACCTGATGCAATTTCAGGATCACATTCATAAAAAAGATTATTGTACTGAATCCCACCGGCGGTAATGTTAGCGTTCACAGGGATTAACAATCGTGCGATCACTTCGTCGGCCCCAACGGCTCTTGCGCTGAATCTCCCGTGCTTTAAGCTTATCATCCAACTATTTTTTGGTGATATTACGAGATCATTTTCAATCAGTAAGGGATTGATATAAGCCAGTTCCTCATACGTTCTCTGATTATGTGCAAGTATCTCCCGAATCAGTAAAGACGTGACCTCCTGAATCGTTAAACAAGCCCTGGATTGCGGTGTTGGCTCTCCTTTAACAATCTTTCCCCTTCGTGTTGTTCCAATAAGCCTATGAATAACCTCATCATTCAGAATGCCGAAACAGCGTTCAACAATGCTTTTTCTGTCGCCTCTACCGACTGGCGCAAACTCAAGTTTTGTCAGGGGGGTCATCTCTTCCTGAGGTTTAAGACCAATCATCTCCCCGTTGTCACACATCAATGTTAATGGAATGTGAGAACAAGGCCAATCATCATCAGTAATAGAGATTCCAAATAATCTACAATATTCTTTTTTTGGCATAAAGCAATTTGCTAACGCTTGTCGGGCGGCTCGCCATGAAGCATGGTATAAAGAAACATGAAGGCCAACAATCATTCTTGTTGCACGATCCACCACTGTATAAATAGTAGGACGCCCAATGACTTTTCGTCTGTTTAAACTCGAAATAAGATGTACATCAGCGACAGTTGAGTCTATTTCGAAAACATCACCCGGCAAAACAGTTGTATTAGCCACACTACCTAAAAGCGCCCGCATTTTGAGGTCTATTTCTTTTTTCGTGTTCTTCTTATTTATCGAGAAATCTTTAGTGAAGAGTTTTTTATTCCAGTATGAAAATTGTTTTAAAGAAGGAACATATGGAGCTCTATTTTCTAGGTTTGCTGTTTTAATTTCATCCCTAAAATACAAATCAATATGTCTCTCTAATGTTTTCTTTATCGTATCTCCGTTAACTTTATAATGATACGTAATGAGAGATTTTCTAATATTATTTATATCTCTTTCATTAAGAATGAAAACACGTGATCGTTCATTAGGTAATGCTCTGTTTTTTTTGGAATTCCCAAGTTTAATTTCATGTTTGATTCTACTTTTCCCAGCGGCGCCACAGTTCGAGAATGCGGGTAGCAATGCATAAATATCCTGCCCATGTCGCCAATACAACGCCAGAAGCGTTCTGATAGTATATTGTGATATTTTTTTATTTCTTGAGTAATCCATTAAAAGGTGCGACTTTTTATGTAATGCATAGTCGAACAGAAACATTCTGTCATCTACAAGATCTTTAATGATATTGTAATTTTCATCTCGCCTTCCTCTGTCTTTATCTGTTAATTCTTTCTCATCTACTAACATATATGAAGGATATATATAATCTTTACAAGTTATGCTATTTGATTCAATATAATATTTAAACATTGAAAATGAGAAAGGGATTGGCTTACCCGTTCTTTCTGATTTTATTTTAAACAAAATTAACAAATCGACCTTTCTGTCAAAATCCAAAACACGGTAAAGTCCCTCTGCAAGCAAATCAGTGCCTTGAGAGAGCCAGACTGAATTCCTAATAATATCCATTTGCGTTCAGTCCTATATAGTGGTCATTGGAAATTATCTTTATCAGACCGGTTTCGAGTATTGGATATGATAAATCAACATTTATCATTTTTAATCCAATCATTGCCTGCAATAACATCATCGCTTCTTGTGCATCTACCCCAAAGATTGATGAAATCATTGCACGTAGTCCTACTATGGGATAAACATCTGGTTTAAGCTTCCATAGGATTTTATCAAGAGGATATTTATCATAAAATTCAGAACCATCTCTTAATACAGAAGTAGCCCAGCAAATGTTTTTACCGACGACGTTATTGAGTTCCGAGCCAACATAAATTTGAAACTCAACATCAATCAACTGCCAAAACATCCTCTCTATTTCAAGTTTTTGGGCTTCGCGTTCAGGTATGCTCTCGTTATGTTTTACTGCTATAGCTTTGTATCGAAGTCCGCCTTCAGGAGTTCTCAAGGTCAGTAAAAAATCGGTTGTCATAACATTCAGAACTTCGACAGGTACTCCTCTTACTCCCCTCACCATAGGATGTTGAAAATGTAGATGATTTGCTATTTGTTGGGTAAGCCGGAGAGGAAAGAGTGGGAATTGTTCCCGGATATCAATCACCGAGTCATTAAACTCAGCCAGATAGAAAAAGTTACTTTCGACAGAAGAAAGGAGATGATGGTTTCGAAACGTCTTAAGGCCAAAGACTATCGAACGGTTTCCACGGGATTTAACGTCCTGAGCTCTAAGCCAGGGCTGATAACTTTGGCCATAGCCCACTCCTATGCCGTCACCTAGCGCATTTTCATAATCCAAATAGGATTTGAGACGCCTACCCCTAGCCATGATCGTACCCTAAAAACGACATTGATACGTACCTATATGTGCATTTTATAGTCTCCAACCCTATAACCACACATTCAGTAAGTATACAACATTAGCGTCGTTTTTTGAGAATGGTTACAACTTTAGTGCTTTGTGTACAACTTTATTGTCCTCGGACAGCAATCAAATCCTGCGCACAAGCCCACGCACTCGACCACGCCCACTGGAAGTTATAGCCCCCCAGCCAGCCGGTGACGTCCATCACTTCGCCGATGAAGTACAGCCCAGGCACTTTGCGCGCTTCCATCGTCCGTGAAGAGAGTTCGTTGGTGTCCACGCCGCCGAGCGTCACTTCGGCAGTGCGATAGCCTTCAGTGCCGTTGGGTTGTACGCGCCAGTCGGTCAATGTGCTAATCAGTGCCTGTTGGTCACGCACGTTGAGCTGTTTTAGCGAAACATCCGGGATTTGCCCGAGTTGCTGTAAGCGTTCAACCAACCGCTTCGGTAGATGAACCGCCAGTGTGTTTTTCAGGCTTTGATTCGGATGTGCGTTACGCTGCTCATTCAGGAAGGTTTCGAGGTCCACATCCGGTAGCAGATTGATGCTGACAAATTCCCCCGGTTGCCAGTAGCTTGAAATCTGCAACACCGCCGGTCCAGACAAGCCGCGGTGGGTGAAGAGTAAGTTCTCACGGAAAACGGTGCCGTTTTCAGCGGTAATCACGGAAGGCACCGCCACGCCCGCCAGCACCTGTAACTCTTCGAGCAACGGTTTATGCAGAGTGAATGGCACCAGACCCGCGCGGGTCGGCAGCACGTTGAGGCCAAATTGTTCGGCAATCTTATAACCAAACGGCGACGCGCCCAGCCCCGGCATTGACAGCCCACCAGTCGCGATGACCAGCTTTTCGCAACCGACAGTCATGCCGTTCAGATCAAGCGTGAAGCCTGTTTCATCCTTCGCCACACTCAGCACTTCGCTACGCAATCTGAAGGTCACATTGCCCTTCTCGCACTCATCCACCAGCATGTCGACAATCTGCTGCGCGGAGTCATCGCAGAAGAGTTGCCCTAACGTTTTCTCGTGCCAGGCGATGCCGTGTTTATTGACCAGATCAATGAAATCCCACTGGGTAAAACGTGCGAGTGCAGACTTACAAAAATGCGGATTCTGGCTCAGATAAGCGCCTGGTTCGACATAAAGGTTGGTAAAGTTGCAGCGCCCACCGCCAGACATAAGGATTTTGCGCCCTGGTTTTTTACCATTATCGATCAGCAGAACCCGGCGTCCTGCCTGACCTGCCAGCGCAGAACAGAACATACCCGCCGCACCAGCGCCTATAATAATGGCATCAAACCTTTCCACGTTGCGCTCCTCTTAGAAAAAACGGGCGTGAATTGTAAAGATTCCTCAGTGGTCGCACCAGCATCAATATTACTAAAAGGAAGTATTTGCCTGAATTATATAAGATAATTATTTTTTGAGTGAAATCCATACAGGGGGCAAATCAAAAAAAGTCTATATTTCACTTTGCCCGCGCCGCGAAAGTCACTGATAATGCGCCGCGTTCATGTCCTCAAAATGGCGTAACGTCCTATGCTACATTTGTTTGCTGGCCTGGATTTGCATACCGGGCTGTTATTATTGCTTGCACTGGCTTTTGTGCTGTTCTACGAAGCCATCAATGGTTTCCATGACACAGCCAACGCCGTGGCAACCGTTATCTATACCCGCGCGATGCGTTCTCAGCTCGCCGTGGTTATGGCGGCGGTATTCAACTTTTTGGGTGTTTTGCTGGGTGGTCTGAGTGTTGCCTATGCCATTGTGCATATGCTGCCGACGGATCTGCTGCTTAATATGGGATCGTCTCATGGCCTTGCCATGGTGTTCTCTATGTTGCTGGCGGCGATTATCTGGAACCTGGGTACCTGGTACTTTGGTTTACCTGCATCCAGCTCTCATACGCTGATTGGCGCGATCATCGGGATTGGTTTAACCAATGCGTTGATGACCGGGACGTCAGTGGTGGATGCACTCAATATCCCGAAAGTATTAAGTATTTTCGGTTCTCTGATCGTTTCCCCTATTGTCGGCCTGGTGTTTGCTGGCGGTCTGATTTTCTTGCTGCGTCGCTACTGGAGCGGCACCAAGAAACGCGCCCGTATCCACCTGACCCCAGCGGAGCGTGAAAAGAAAGACGGCAAGAAAAAGCCGCCGTTCTGGACGCGTATTGCGCTGATCCTTTCCGCTATCGGCGTGGCGTTTTCGCACGGCGCGAACGATGGTCAGAAAGGCATTGGTCTGGTTATGTTGGTATTGATTGGCGTCGCGCCAGCAGGCTTCGTGGTGAACATGAATGCCACTGGCTACGAAATCACCCGTACCCGTGATGCCATCAACAACGTCGAAGCTTACTTTGAGCAGCATCCTGCGCTGCTCAAACAGGCTACCGGTGCTGATCAGTTAGTACCGGCTCCGGAAGCTGGCGCAACGCAACCTGCGGAGTTCCACTGCCATCCGTCGAATACCATTAACGCGCTCAACCGCCTGAAAGGTATGTTGACCACCGATGTGGAAAGCTACGACAAGCTGTCGCTTGATCAACGTAGCCAGATGCGCCGCATTATGCTGTGCGTTTCTGACACTATCGACAAAGTGGTGAAGATGCCTGGCGTGAGTGCTGACGATCAGCGCCTGTTGAAGAAACTGAAGTCCGACATGCTTAGCACCATCGAGTATGCACCGGTGTGGATCATCATGGCGGTCGCGCTGGCGTTAGGTATCGGTACGATGATTGGCTGGCGCCGTGTGGCAACGACTATCGGTGAGAAAATCGGTAAGAAAGGCATGACCTACGCTCAGGGGATGTCTGCCCAGATGACGGCGGCAGTGTCTATCGGCCTGGCGAGTTATACCGGGATGCCGGTTTCCACTACTCACGTACTCTCCTCTTCTGTCGCGGGGACGATGGTGGTAGATGGTGGCGGCTTACAGCGTAAAACCGTGACCAGCATTCTGATGGCCTGGGTGTTTACCCTTCCGGCTGCGGTACTGCTTTCCGGCGGGCTGTACTGGCTCTCCTTGCAGTTCCTGTAATCGTACGCACCAAAACGAGCGGGTCAGCTGGCCCGCTTCAGATTGTGACATAGTGCGCTTTGTTCATGCCGGATGCGGCGTGAACGCCTTATCCGGCCTACAAAAACATGCAAATTCAATAGATTGCAGAGATTATGTAGGCCTGATAAGCGTAGCGCATCAGGCAATTTTGCGTTTGTAATCAGTCTCGAGCGGGTCAGTTTACTGGCCCGCTTTTTTTATGCGTTATTATTGCTGAAGTGCTTAATGCCAAATCATCAATGCAATCAGGCTGACCACCACCAGACCACACAATGCGCTGGTCAGAATAAACTGCCGACGCACCCGCTCACAGCGGCGAATAAATTCATCATCGTGATGATCGCGATAACGTTGGGCATAGATATACCAAACGAGACGCACCTGTTTGTTGGGTTGGCCATGTGAGGTAAAAAAGCCCCCTCCATCAACATATTGATAGAGCAATGGATCGCAGTTACGCAGTACCACTAACAACGCGCGTAGTGATGAGAAATAGCGCGCCATGTTAACAATGCAAACGACACATAAAGCCCAAAATAATGCGACGGTGCTTATCATACCTCCTCCCCGGCGACCTGCCCGCGGAGTTCCACCCCGGGGCTACCGCTCCCGATACGCTGCCAATCAGTTAACACCAGGTCCTGGAGAAACCGCTTTTGTGGTGACCAACATACGAGCGGCTCTATAGATAGTGTAGGAGATCAGGTTGTTTTTTTTCCAGAAGGTTAACCACTATCAATATATTCATGTCGAAAATTTGTTTATCTAACGAGTAAGCAAGGCGGATTGACGGATCATCCGGGTCGCTATAAGGTAAGGATGGTCTTAACACTGAATCTTTACGGCTGGGTTAGCCCCGCGCACGTAGTTCGCAGGACGCGGGTGACGTAACGGCACAAGAAACGCTAGCTGGCCAGTCATCGACAACTTTATGGAAGGAGTAACACTATGGCTTATAAACACATTCTCATCGCGGTCGACCTCTCCCCGGAAAGCAAAGTTCTGGTAGAGAAAGCAGTCTCTATGGCTCGCCCCTACAATGCGAAAGTTTCTCTGATCCACGTAGATGTAAACTACTCTGACCTATACACCGGGCTTATTGATGTGAATCTGGGTGATATGCAGAAACGCATCTCTGAAGAGACACATCATGCACTGACCGAGCTTTCCACTAATGCAGGCTACCCAATCACTGAAACCCTGAGCGGCAGCGGCGACCTGGGCCAGGTTCTGGTCGATGCAATCAAGAAATACGATATGGATTTGGTGGTTTGTGGTCACCACCAGGACTTCTGGAGCAAACTGATGTCTTCCGCACGTCAGCTGATCAACACCGTTCACGTTGATATGCTGATTGTTCCGCTGCGCGACGAAGAAGAATAATCTTCCCTCTACGACGTGTTCCTGAACGCCCGCATATGCGGGCGTTTTGCTTTTTGGCGCGCCTTGTTACCTGATCAGCGTAAACACCTTATCTGGCCTACGGTCTGCGTACGCAATCAAAATCCCCAGCCAATACAACATTTAACACCATCATATTTTCCATCATTAGTGTGATCATCTGGTTATTTTCTTTTGTAATAGTGTATTAATCTATTCACCGCATCAATATTAAGAATCTCTGACAGATGTAAACTTTTTCGCGCGTTATCCCTTACGCGTTCATACTTTTCAGGATGGTATTGGAAGGTTAATAAATATGAATACAACAACACCCATGGGGATGCTGCAGCAACCTCGCCCATTTTTCATGATCTTTTTTGTCGAGTTATGGGAGCGATTCGGCTACTACGGCGTGCAGGGCGTACTGGCGGTTTTCTTCGTTAAACAGCTTGGATTCTCGCAAGAGCAGGCTTTTGTCACTTTTGGTGCTTTTGCTGCGCTGGTCTATGGCCTCATTTCCATTGGCGGCTATGTCGGCGACCACCTGCTGGGGACCAAACGCACCATTGTTCTTGGAGCACTTGTGCTGGCGATTGGCTACTTCATGACCGGCATGTCGCTACTTAAGCCTGACCTGATTTTCATCGCCCTGGGGACTATCGCTGTCGGTAACGGCCTGTTTAAAGCTAACCCAGCCAGCTTGCTTTCGAAGTGCTATCCGCCGAAAGATCCGCGGCTTGATGGCGCATTCACCCTGTTCTATATGTCGATCAACATCGGCTCGTTGATAGCGTTATCGCTGGCCCCTGTGATCGCTGATAGATTCGGTTATTCAGTCACCTACAACCTGTGCGGGGCGGGGTTAATTATCGCATTACTGGTTTACATCGCCTGTCGTGGAATGGTGAAAGACATTGGTTCTGAACCCGACTTCCGGCCAATGAGCTTCAGCAAACTGTTGTACGTGTTACTTGGCAGCGTGGTGATGATCTTCGTATGCGCATGGCTGATGCACAACGTAGAAGTCGCCAATCTGGTGCTGATTGTTCTCTCCATCGTCGTCACCATCATCTTCTTTCGTCAGGCATTCAAGCTGGATAAAACCGGGCGCAATAAAATGTTTGTCGCCTTTGTCCTGATGCTCGAAGCGGTGGTGTTTTACATTCTCTACGCCCAGATGCCAACATCGCTGAACTTCTTTGCCATCAACAACGTGCATCATGAAATTCTCGGTTTTTCCATCAACCCGGTCAGCTTCCAGGCGCTTAACCCGTTCTGGGTGGTACTCGCCAGCCCAATACTGGCAGGCATTTACACGCATCTGGGTAACAAAGGCAAAGACCTCTCGATGCCGATGAAATTTACTCTCGGCATGTTTATGTGCTCACTGGGCTTTTTGACGGCGGCAGCTGCGGGAATGTGGTTTGCGGATGCACAAGGGCTGACATCGCCATGGTTTATCGTGCTGGTGTACTTATTCCAGAGCTTAGGTGAACTGTTTATTAGCGCCCTTGGCCTGGCGATGATTGCTGCCCTGGTGCCGCAGCATTTGATGGGCTTTATTCTCGGGATGTGGTTCCTGACGCAGGCTGCCGCGTTCTTGCTGGGCGGCTATGTGGCAACATTTACCGCGGTGCCGGACAACATTACCGATCCGCTTGAGACGTTGCCCGTCTATACCAACGTGTTTGGTAAGATTGGTCTGGTCACGCTGGGCGTTGCAGTAGTGATGCTGTTGATGGTGCCGTGGCTGAAACGCATGATTGCGACGCCGGAAAGCCATTAATTATTCTTGCAGAAAGCAGGGTAGCGTTATCGCTACCCTGTTTTAGTTTTACACTGGCGTACCTGCATAGATATCAAAGCGATGCCCTTTAGTGACTACCGCGTTTGGCGTGGCGACATTCGCCAGCGGTGGCGCGTAGTCCGGGCGCTTTACCACCACGCGTTTGGTCGCCAGCAAGCGTGCAGGCTCCAGTAATCCATCGGCATCAAGATCCGGTCCCACCAGCGACTGAAAGACACGCATCTCTTTTTTCACTAGCGCGCTTTTCTGCTTATGCGGGAACATCGGGTCGAGATAAACCACCTGCGGGCGCGGGGTAATATCAGTCAGCGCCGTCAGGCTGGAGGCGTGAATTAACTGCAACCGCTCCTGCAACCAGCCGCCGATTTCCGCATCCGCATAACCACGCGCCAGGCCGTCGTCGAGTAGCGCGGCAACCACTGGATTACGCTCCAGCATCCGCACGCGGCAGCCGACTGAAGCCAGTACAAAGGCATCGCGCCCAAGTCCTGCAGTGGCATCCACCACATCCGGCAAATAATCGCCTTTAATGCCCACCGCTTTCGCCACCGCCTCACCGCGACCACCGCCGAATTTGCGTCGGTGCGCCATCGCTCCGCCAACAAAATCAACAAAGATGCCGCCAAGTTTTGGCTCATCACGCTTGCGCAATTCCAGATGTTCCGGCGTTAACACCAGCGCCATCAGGTTGTCTTCATCGTGCTCCAGCCCCCAGCGGGCCGCCAGAACAGATAAGGCACCGTCTCCGGTGCCTGTTTCATCAATTAAGCAGATTTTCACTGAATGATCAGCCCTTAATGCCGTAATGCTCCAGCATCGCATCCAGCTGCGGTTCACGACCACGGAAGCGTTTGAACAGATCCATCGGCTCTTCTGAACCGCCACGGCTCAGAATGTTGTCGAGGAACGACTGCCCGGTTTCACGGTTGAAAATGCCCTCTTCCTCAAAGCGCGAGAAAGCATCTGCCGCCAGTACGTCAGCCCACAGGTAGCTGTAGTAACCTGCGGCATAACCACCGGCGAAAATATGGCTGAAAGCGTGCGGGAAACGGCCCCAGGACGGAGATGGCACCACGGCAACCAGTTTCTTGATTTCTGCCAGAGTTTCGAGGATTTTTGCCCCCTGATCCGGGCGGAACTCGGCATGAAGGCGGAAATCAAACAGGCCGAACTCCAGCTGACGCAGAATAAACAGCGCCGCCTGGTAGTTCTTCGCCGCCAGCATTTTATCCAGCAACTCTTTCGGCAGCGGTTCGCCGGTTTCATAGTGACCAGAGATAAACGCCAGCGCCTCCGGCTCCCAGCACCAGTTTTCCATAAACTGACTCGGCAGTTCGACCGCATCCCACGGCACACCGCTGATACCGGAAACACCAGCGGTTTCGATGCGGGTCAGCATATGGTGCAGGCCGTGACCGAACTCGTGGAAGAGGGTGATCACTTCGTCGTGAGTGAACAGCGCCGGTTTACCATTTACCGGGCGGTTGAAGTTACAAGTCAAATACGCGACCGGTTTTTGCAAAGAACCATCAGCTTTACGCATCTGGCCTACGCAGTCATCCATCCACGCCCCGCCGCGCTTGTTTTCACGGGCATACAGATCGAGGTAGAAGCTACCGCGCAGTTCGTTATTTTCGTCATACAGTTCGAAGAAACGTACATCCGGATGCCAGACATCAACATCTTTACGCTCTTTAGCGGTGATGCCGTAAATACGCTTAACCACTTCAAACAGGCCGTTAACCGCTTTGTTTTCCGGGAAGTACGGACGCAGCTGTTCGTCACTGATGCTGTAGAGGTGCTGTTTTTGTTTTTCGCTGTAGTAAGCGATATCCCACGGCTGCAACTCATCGACGCCAAATTCGGCTTTGGCAAAGGCACGCAATTGCGCCAGCTCTTTTTCGCCTTGTGGACGCGCGCGTTTTGCCAGATCGGTTAAGAAATCCAGCACCTGCTGCGGGTTTTCTGCCATTTTAGTGGCAAGGGATTTAAAGGCGTAGTTTTCAAAGCCCAGCAGTTGCGCCAGTTCGTGACGCAGCGCGAGGATCTCTTCCATCACCTTGCTGTTATCCCATTTACCGGCGTTTGGGCCTTGATCGGAGGCGCGGGTGCTGTAAGCGCGATACATCTCTTCACGCAGAGCCTGGTTGTCGCAGTAGGTCATTACCGGCAAGTAGCTTGGGATATCCAGCGTCAGCAAATAACCTTCCAGCTCTTTCGCTTCGGCCTGGGCTTTTGCCGCAGCCAGCGCGCTTTCTGGCATCCCCGCCAGCTCCGCTTCGTCGGTAACGAGTTTGGTCCAGCCCATTGTCGCATCGAGGACGTTGTTGCTGTACTGGTTGCCCAGTTCAGAAAGACGGGTCGCAATTTCGCCGTAACGCTGCTGTTTCTCTTTCGGCAGACCTATGCCAGAGAGTTCAAAGTCGCGCAGTGCGTTATCAACCGCTTTCTTCTGCGCCGTGTTCAGCGTGGCGTAATGATCGCCATCGCGCAGGTCGCGATACGCTTTATACAGCCCTTCATGTTGCCCTACCCAGGTGCTGTATTCCGACAGCAGCGGCAGGGTTTGTTCGTAGGCTTCACGCAGTTCCGGGCTATTTTTCACCGAGTTCAGGTGGCTGACCGGGGAGAAGATACGCCCCAACACATCGTCCACTTCCGCCAGCGGCTGGCAGAGATTTTCCCAGGTGTACGGTGCCCCTTGCGCTACTACGCGCTCCACGTTTTCGCGGCAGTCGTTCAATGCCTTAGTCACGGCTGGAACGACATGTTCCGGGAGAATTTTAGAAAACGGAGGCAATTCAAAGGGAGTCAGTAACGGATTCGTCATTCGCGCAGTCCTGGTTAAAGAGGTTAAGGAAGCGCTCAACAGGCGCTTTACATAATGTGTGTAGCATGGGGTTAAGTGTAGTGAATTTCAATGAGAAACGTTACGCTTTCGCGGCGGCGGCCTCTTTTCGGTATACTGTCCTGATACGCTTTTGTGCGCCCCGAATACGGGCCGATTTTTACTTACCGGAACACCTTTACCCATGCTCAGTTATCGCCACAGCTTTCACGCTGGCAACCACGCCGACGTCCTTAAACATACCGTTCAGAGCCTGATCATCGAGTCGCTGAAAGAGAAAGATAAACCGTTTCTCTATCTCGACACCCACGCAGGGGCCGGGCGTTATCAGTTAGGCAGCGAACATGCCGAGCGTACCGGCGAATATCTCGAAGGCATCGCCCGTATCTGGCAGCAGGACGATTTGCCCGCAGAACTGGAGGCGTACATCAATGTGGTAAAACACTTCAACCGTAGCGGTCAGTTGCGTTACTACCCCGGTTCGCCGTTGATTGCTCGCCTGCTACTGCGTGAACAGGACAGCCTGCAACTGACCGAACTGCACCCGAGCGATTACCCGTTGTTGCGTTCTGAATTTCAGAAAGATAGCCGTGCGCGTGTCGAAAAAGCCGACGGTTTCCAGCAGCTTAAGGCCAAACTGCCGCCGGTTTCCCGCCGTGGTTTAATCCTTATCGACCCGCCGTATGAAATGAAAACTGACTATCAAGCGGTGGTCAGCGGGATAGCAGAAGGTTACAAACGTTTCGCCACTGGTATTTACGCACTGTGGTATCCGGTGGTGCTGCGTCAGCAAATTAAGCGCATGATCCACGATCTGGAAGCGACCGGTATTCGCAAAATTCTGCAAATTGAACTGGCGGTACTGCCAGACAGCGATCGCCGTGGCATGACCGCTTCCGGCATGATTGTGATTAACCCGCCGTGGAAACTGGAACAACAGATGAATAACGTGCTGCCGTGGCTGCACAGCAAACTGGTTCCGGCAGGCACCGGGCACGCCACCGTAAGCTGGATCGTGCCGGAGTAATTGCAGCCATTGCTGGCACCTATTACGTCTCGCGCTACAATCGCGGTAATCAACGATAAGGACACTTTGTCATGACTAAACACTATGATTACATCGCCATCGGCGGCGGCAGCGGCGGTATCGCCTCCATCAACCGCGCGGCTATGTACGGCCAGAAATGTGCGCTGATTGAAGCCAAAGAGCTGGGCGGCACCTGCGTAAATGTTGGCTGTGTGCCGAAAAAAGTGATGTGGCACGCGGCGCAAATCCGTGAAGCGATCCATATGTACGGCCCGGATTATGGTTTTGATACCACTATCAATAAATTCAACTGGGAAACGTTGATCGCCAGCCGTACCGCCTATATCGACCGTATTCATACTTCCTATGAAAACGTGCTCGGTAAAAATAACGTTGATGTAATCAAAGGCTTTGCCCGCTTCGTTGATGCCAAAACGCTGGAGGTAAACGGCGAAACCATCACGGCCGATCATATTCTGATCGCCACAGGCGGTCGTCCGAGCCACCCGGATATTCCGGGCGTGGAATACGGTATTGATTCTGATGGCTTCTTCGCCCTTCCTGCTTTGCCAGAGCGCGTGGCGGTTGTTGGCGCGGGTTACATCGCCGTTGAGCTGGCGGGCGTGATTAACGGCCTCGGCGCGAAAACGCATCTGTTTGTGCGTAAACATGCGCCGCTGCGCAGCTTCGACCCGATGATTTCCGAAACGCTGGTCGAAGTGATGAACGCCGAAGGCCCGCAGCTGCACACCAACGCCATCCCGAAAGCGGTAGTGAAAAATGCCGATGGTAGCCTGACGCTGGAGCTGGAAGATGGTCGCAGTGAAACGGTGGATTGCCTGATTTGGGCGATTGGTCGCGAGCCTGCCAATGACAACATCAACCTGGAAGCCGCTGGCGTTAAAACTAACGAAAAAGGCTATATCGTCGTCGATAAATATCAAAACACCAATATTGAAGGTATTTACGCGGTGGGCGATAACACGGGTGCAGTGGAGCTGACACCGGTGGCAGTTGCAGCGGGTCGCCGTCTCTCTGAACGCCTGTTTAATAACAAGCCGGATGAGCATCTGGATTACAGCAACATTCCGACCGTGGTCTTCAGCCATCCGCCGATTGGTACTGTTGGTTTAACGGAACCGCAGGCGCGCGAGCAGTATGGCGACGATCAGGTGAAAGTGTATAAATCCTCTTTCACCGCGATGTATACCGCCGTCACCACTCACCGCCAGCCGTGCCGCATGAAGCTGGTGTGCGTTGGATCGGAAGAGAAGATTGTCGGTATTCACGGCATTGGCTTTGGTATGGACGAAATGTTGCAGGGCTTCGCGGTGGCGCTGAAGATGGGGGCAACCAAAAAAGACTTCGACAATACCGTCGCCATTCACCCAACGGCGGCAGAAGAGTTCGTGACAATGCGTTAAATGTTAAAGGGCTAAGAGTAGTGTGCTCTTAGCCCTTAATTACGTTTCCGCTATCAGTTCAGAAGCTGAAGCAGAAAGCGGATCAGTTCCAGCAGCGCAATTAACGCCCCAAGAACGATGATTGCTTTATCAATCACCCGTTTTCTCCATGCGATGGAGTGAGAATGCATCCGCTTACTCATCCACTGCCTGTCACGGCGCATGCCCTATTGTTAGATAATGGCATTCTCACTCCGGCCAGAGCATCAGTTAACGGCACCACCCGTACTTCTGACCAGGACTTTGAAAGCGTTTATGCGCATTACCAGAGTGAAAATGCCTCAGAGCTAACTGGATAATCATACAGTACATTCAGGTTATAAAACCAGCATGTCCTTGCAATAGTTTCAGTATGGTATTAGCATTGATGCGTTAGATAATGGCATTCTCACTCCAGCCAGTGCCACCAACTCAGGGCTGGAAAGTAAAAAACCGACGCAAAGTCGGTTTTTTTACATCCGGATTCGGACAAGGCTTAATATGACGATGACCCAGTGAAAGTATATAAATCGTCATTGCGATATATACCGAAGTGCCCCCTCCGCCAGCTGAAGAAATCGCTAATTCTTGCAATGTTAGCCACTGGCTAATAGTATTGAGCTGTTAGATAAGAACTCTCTCACTCCAGCCAGAGCCACCAACTCAGGGCTGGAAAGTAAAAAACCGACGCAAAGTCGGTTTTTTTACGTCCTGATTCAGACCTCCTTTCAAATGAATAGCCAACTCAAAATTCACACCTATTACCTTCCTCTGCACTTACACATTCGTTAAGTCATATATGTTTTTGACTTATCCGCTTCGAAGAGAGACACTACCTGCAACAATCAGGAGCGCAATATGTCATTTCTGTTACCCATCCAATTGTTCAAAATTCTTGCTGATGAAACCCGTCTGGGCATCGTTTTACTGCTCAGCGAACTGGGAGAGTTATGCGTCTGCGATCTCTGCACTGCTCTCGACCAGTCGCAGCCCAAGATCTCCCGCCACCTGGCATTGCTGCGTGAAAGCGGGCTATTGCTGGACCGCAAGCAAGGTAAGTGGGTTCATTACCGCTTATCACCGCATATTCCAGCATGGGCGGCGAAAATTATTGATGAGGCCTGGCGATGTGAACAGGAAAAGGTTCAGGCGATTGTCCGCAACCTGGCTCGACAAAACTGTTCCGGGGACAGTAAGAACATTTGCAGTTAAAAATTTAGCTAAACACATATGAATTTTCAGATGTGTTTTATCCGGGAGGCATTATGTTACTGGCAGGCGCTATCTTTGTCCTGACCATCGTATTGGTTATCTGGCAGCCGAAAGGTTTAGGCATCGGCTGGAGTGCAACGCTCGGCGCAGTACTGGCGTTAGTTACGGGCGTGGTCCATCCGGGTGATATTCCGGTGGTGTGGAATATCGTCTGGAACGCGACGGCTGCGTTTATCGCCGTCATTATCATCAGCCTGCTGCTGGATGAGTCCGGCTTTTTTGAATGGGCGGCGCTGCACGTCTCACGCTGGGGTAATGGTCGTGGTCGCTTGCTGTTTACCTGGATTGTCCTGCTCGGTGCTGCCGTTGCCGCCCTGTTTGCCAATGATGGCGCGGCGCTTATTTTGACACCGATTGTCATCGCCATGCTGCTGGCTTTAGGGTTCAGTAAAGGCACTACGCTGGCGTTCGTGATGGCGGCCGGATTCATTGCCGATACCGCCAGCCTGCCGCTTATTGTCTCCAACCTGGTGAATATCGTTTCCGCTGATTTCTTTGGCCTCGGCTTTCGCGAATACGCCTCGGTGATGGTGCCGGTGGATATCGCCGCGATTGTTGCCACGCTGGTGATGTTACATCTCTATTTTCGCAAAGATATTCCGCAGAACTACGATATGGCGCTGCTGAAATCTCCCGCAGAAGCGATCAAAGATCCTGCTACGTTCAAAACTGGCTGGGTTGTTTTACTGCTTCTGCTGGTGGGATTTTTCGTCCTGGAACCGCTCGGCATTCCGGTGAGCGCCATTGCAGCTGTGGGCGCGCTGATATTATTTGTCGTCGCTAAACGCGGTCATGCGATTAATACGGGTAAAGTCCTGCGCGGAGCCCCCTGGCAGATTGTCATCTTCTCGCTCGGCATGTATCTGGTGGTTTATGGCCTGCGCAATGCCGGATTAACGGAATATCTTTCTGGCGTACTCAACGTGCTGGCGGATAACGGCCTGTGGGCCGCGACGCTCGGCACCGGATTCCTCACCGCCTTCCTCTCTTCTATTATGAACAATATGCCGACGGTACTGGTTGGCGCGTTGTCCATTGATGGCAGCACGGCATCTGGCGTTATCAAAGAAGCGATGGTTTATGCCAATGTGATTGGCTGCGATTTGGGACCGAAAATTACCCCAATTGGTAGCCTGGCTACGCTACTCTGGCTGCACGTACTTTCGCAGAAGAATATGACTATCAGCTGGGGATATTACTTCCGTACAGGGATTATCATGACCCTGCCTGTGCTGTTTGTGACGCTGGCTGCGCTGGCGCTACGTCTCTCTTTCACTTTGTAATGAGATACTGATATGAGCAACATTACCATTTATCACAACCCGGCCTGCGGCACGTCGCGTAATACGCTGGAGATGATCCGCAACAGCGGCACAGAACCGACCATTATCCATTATCTGGAAACTCCGCCAACGCGCGATGAACTGGTCAAACTCATTGCCGATATGGGGATTTCCGTACGCGCGCTGCTGCGTAAAAACGTCGAACCGTATGAGGAGCTGGGCCTTGCGGAAGATAAATTTACTGACGATCGGTTAATCGACTTTATGCTTCAGCACCCGATTCTGATTAATCGCCCGATTGTGGTGACGCCGCTGGGAACTCGCCTGTGCCGCCCTTCAGAAGTGGTGCTGGAAATTCTGCCAGATGCGCAAAAAGGCGCATTCTCCAAGGAAGATGGCGAGAAAGTGGTTGATGAAGCGGGTAAGCGCCTGAAATAAAGCGGCGATATCCACTGCCGATAGTTGGTAAAGTGCGCTTTGTTTATGTCGGATGCGACGCTAACGCGTCTTATCCGACCTACAAAACCGTGCAAATTCAATATATGGCATGAAATATGTAGAGCGTAGCGCATCAGGCAATTTTGCTATTTACGCAGCACTCCTCGCGTAAGAATTCAATTATCGCTTCCAGCATTGCGTATTGCGAAACACACATCAGCGTCCGACTCTCACGGTTTTGTTTGACCAGTCCTACCGATACCAGTGCTGATATATGGTGGCTGAGTGTGGAGCCAGGTATCCCAAGCTGCTTTTGCAACTCACCGACCGGCAACCCTTGTTCCCCGGCTTTGACAAGATGTTTAAATATGAACAAACGGGTCGGGTGACCTAGCTCTTTCAGCGCTTTAGCGACTTCTTCCAACTGCATATGACACCCCTCTGTCTGGTTGATATTTCGATAATACCAGAAATATCTTGATCTGAATTTCATTTCGATTATTCTGGAAATATAGATTTATCCAATGAGGTTACGTATGAGTAGTTGGCTTGCGATGCTGCAAGATGCCGCAGAGATGTTTGTGTTTCTCGCCGTCGAGCTTTCGTTGCTGTTTATAGTGATTAGTGCCGGTGTCAGCCTGATAAGACAAAAGGTGCCAGACCATAAAATCCAGCAGATGATGGGGGCCAGAAAAGGGAGAGGCTATCTCCTGGCTGCTCTGTTGGGAGCCGTTACCCCGTTCTGTAGTTGCTCGACAATACCCATGTTACGTGGATTGTTGTCAGCGAAAGCCGGGTTTGGTCCGACTCTCACTTTTTTATTTGTTTCACCATTACTTAATCCCATTATCGTCGGACTAATGTGGATGACCTTTGGTTGGAAAGTCACCTTGTTGTACGCGATTATCGCAGCCGGCGTCTCCGTTCTTGCCAGTATTATCCTGGATTCTCTGGGGTTTGAACGTCATATCATTGCCAGTAAAAGCTCATCAGCAAATTGTTGTGCTCCAGCAAAAACTTCGCCGGGAACGACATATACGCCCATAAAAGTGAGTTGTTGTAGTCCAGCGGCTAAAGCCATTGAGAACCCCGTAGTTACCTGTTGCAGTACCAAAGCTGTAGTAAGTATTAATCCCATAAAACTAGCCACCAAAGATGCGTTGCAACAGTTTAAAGATGTACTGCCATATCTTTTGTTAGGAGTATTAATAGGATCTTTTATTTATGGCTTTATTCCCTCAGCGTGGATTGCCGCTCATGCAGGAGCAGATAATCCCTTCGCCATCCCATTAAGCGCCGTTGTCGGTATTCCGCTGTATATCCGGGCTGAGGCAGTTATCCCTCTGGCATCTGTTCTGATGACAAAAGGAATGGGTCTGGGAGCATTAATGGCATTAATCATCGGCAGTGCCGGCGCAAGCCTGACGGAAGTGATATTACTTAAATCAATGTTCAGAATGCCGATGATAGCTGCATTCCTGACGGTTATATTAGGTATGGCTATCTTGATGGGCTATTTGACTCAATTGCTATTTTAAATAGATGCCAGCAGTAAACTATAAGATGCATAGTTAGTGCCATATCCTTCTAAGTAGAAAATCATAGACAGGATAATCCTTAAAAATCACAAATGATTTAACTAATGCATTGAGAATGATGACGGCTCGGTCAACAAGTCATCAACAGACAATAACCACGTAATCATGCTTCTCTGACATTTTATCGGAGAAGCAATGACTCTTTGTCTCAGTACCCTCCTCCTTTTTAAAAGGCAGATTTCAGTCGCTAATACAACACATTTTTAAATACACTTTAACCTGGTTCATTATTACACATCTAAAACATCACAAAAATATTACTTCACACACTATCGGAGAACAAAATAACTTTTTAAAATGAGCGCTTTTTGATAGTTGTTAACGTTTTCCTTTACGATACTATCACTGCCTTTTTTTATACACAAATATTACCGGGTGGAAATGAAAGGGAATTTAAAGGTAATTATATCAGGAAGATATAACGCATTATATTTATTGTGTGTAGAAGAAAATCCATTCCTGTTCTAATTATCCAATTTAAAAACCTTAGCATAAAACAGATGATGAATAAGGAATGTTATGTCAATTGACTTTACCCCAGGTATAATAAATACATATCACGGCGATATTTATAACTGCACAACAAATACCGATAATGTTAAAACGCCAGACACACCGAAGTGGCCTTGTGATAATTGGGAAGAACAACAACCCATTAATTCCACATTCTCTGGAGAAGGATACAATCCTGAACAATTTGATTTAGCGCAACAACAACTCCAACAAATTAATGCATGCCACACGAACACCACATATACAAATGCAGACTACTCAAAAGTTGTGGTTCAACTTGTAAGTCTTATTAATAACATTGAAACGATAAGTTCGACACCACTTACGCAACAGACACAATCAATACTTAATCAGATTCATAACATTAGATACGAAAAGGATAAGGATTCTGTATGTCAAATCATTGTTGTCGTTAATCCAGAACCCAACAATCCAATCATAACTAAAATTCTCGTAGAAGAAGGAATACCCGAAATATTCAGTGTCCAAACCGTTTCTTCCGATAATAAAAATTTTGCTGGGCAACGAGCTGACTTACCAACTGATATAAGAGACATTCAAAGCTTGTACTTAAAAATGGCGAAGCTGTATATTGAGCACAGTGAAAATGAAAATAGGATGGAAGCCCTTGCTGGATGCGACTTTATTGATTTCAACATGACAGGGCAAGATATGTCCAGGCTAGTCCTAACCTTATCAAATTTTTATTTTGAAGATCTACTTAATATAAATTTCACTGACGCAAATTTATTTAACACTATTTTTTCACACAAGGAAAATCCCATCCCCAAACTACATAAATATGAACAGCATCTTGACAAACAAATCAATGGCTTGTTTTCTACATTGTTAACTATTAATGACAACTCTTTACGCGCGAAAGCGGAAATTGCTTCGAGAATAATTGATTTCTTAGAGGCAAAGGTAGTGAATCTTTCATTTGATGACATATTAAAATATAAGCAAGAGTTCAAAAAAATATGTTATAAACAACTTCAAGAGTTTACAACACCCTCTCTATACAATAAAATTCAAAAATGGGCAACAATGTCTAAAAATGAATTCATAGCATTTCATTACGAGACACTTCAACCCGAAAAGATTTCATACCCCTTTTATTTAAAGAGAGATCTGCCTAATGAAAAAGATATAAATTATGGGGTGGAAATAGAAATACCATCTGGCAACAGAATTCGCTTATCAAATCATTATCAGAATATAATGCCATAATATTGATTATTAGCACTTTATAATCATTGAATAAAAATAGATTTTATGTAATTTTAAAACAAAGGGTTATATTATTGGGCGATGGATACTCATACCACGCCCCAAAATAACGGAATTGAACTAAACAGAAGGGATATAAACATCAGACAGGTTTACGTTACTATCAGGCATATCACCTCAGAATCAGATGAAAACTATAAAGAAATATCTATTATGGTTTTAATATTTGTTGATAAGGATAGTAACATGAACATGACAAAAGGTGCACTCATCCTCAGCCTTTCATTTTTGCTTGCCGCATGTAGTTCAATTCCGCAAAATATCAAAGGCAATAACCAACCTGATATTCAAAAAAGTTTTGTTGCTGTTCATAACCAGCCGGGGTTATATGTTGGTCAACAAGCGCGCTTTGGTGGGAAGGTTATCAACGTTATCAATGGCAAAACGGATACGTTGTTAGAAATCGCTGTATTACCGTTGGATAGCTATGCGAAGCCTGATATTGAAGCCAACTATCAGGGCCGACTGCTCGCCAGACAAAGCGGCTTCCTTGATCCAGTGAACTATCGTAATCACTTTGTTACCATCCTCGGTACCATTCAGGGTGAACAACCAGGCTTTATCAATAAAGTCCCGTATAACTTCCTGGAAGTGAATATGCAGGGCATCCAGGTGTGGCATTTGAGAGAAGTGGTTAATACCACCTATAACCTGTGGGATTACGGCTATGGTGCATTCTGGCCGGAACCGGGCTGGGGTGCGCCTTACTACACCAATGCGGTGAGTCAGGTAACACCTGAGCTGGTCAAATAACACCACCGAAAGATGCAGATGCTTTCTCAGCATCTGCATCATGTATTACATAAAATTAATATACAGTAAGCTAACTATTATTATTATAAGCCCTGTCCTGTTAATTACCTTTGGCAAACTGATTATAAAGTTAATGTCCGCACCAGGAGTCGGTTATGTTTCTTATAATTACCAGGGATACGATGTTCTTCACCGCGATGAAAAACATTCTGAGTAAAGGTAATGTCGTTCATATACAGAACGAAGAAGAGATCGACGTAATGTTGCATCAGAATGCCTTCGTCATTATTGATACATTAATGAATAATGTATTTCATTCTAATTTTCTCACTCAAATTGAACGATTAAAACCTGTCCATGTCATTATTTTCTCCCCCTTTAATATTAAACGCTGCCTGGGGAAAGTGCCGGTGACCTTTGTTCCGCGGACTATCACTATCATTGATTTTGTCGCACTCATCAATGGCAGTTACTGCTCTGTGCCTGAAGCGGCTGTGTCACTTTCGCGCAAGCAACATCAGGTTCTGAGCTGCATTGCGAATCAAATGACAACGGAAGATATTCTGGAGAAACTGAAAATATCGCTAAAAACGTTCTACTGCCATAAACACAATATCATGATGATCCTCAATCTTAAGCGGATCAATGAGCTGGTACGCCATCAGCATATTGATTATCTGGTGTGAATTTCAGGCTTACGGTGAGTCTGGCTACGCTGCCACACAGATTAGCTAATTGAAACGCCTTTCACCCCTGCCATACCTTTTAATAATCGCAACAGGTCTTCTATCGACGTTGTGGCATGAAGCTGGATATCAATGGCGACCACTTCATGATCTTCATTTTCCTGCAACGAAACTAAATCAGTTTTTATTTTTTGCTGCTTAAACCAGTCGAGCATTGATACCGTATTACCGTTCACTAATGTCAGCTGTAAATGGTAATTTTTGTTCATCAGGCGGAAGGTTAATTGATGGAAGACTTCCAGCACCAACAAGGTCATCACTGAACCATAAATACCCAGTTCGTACATACCGCTGCCAATAACCATACCTATGGCGGCGGTCACCCAGATATCCGCTGCCGTCGTCAGACCTACAATATTTTGGTTACGAACGAGAATGTTACCTGCACCGATAAACCCGACGCCCGTCACCACCTGAGCAGCAATACGGCTGGGGTCGAGTCCGACGTGATCTAAAGACAGCACATCAGCAAAACCATATTTCGAAACAATCATAAACAGGGCGCTTCCCATGCCAATTAATACATGTGTGCGTAACCCTGCTCCTTTGCCGCGCATTTGCCTTTCCATGCCAATAGCGCCACAGGCAATTGCCGCGAGTATAAGACGTATAATAAATTCTGCTGTCATATAAAAATGCAAAAAGGAGCAGCAAGATGGCTCAACTTGCTACTCCTTTTTACTTGTACCTCATTAATTCGGCAAGTCATTAGATGCTTGATTTTTGAAGGTATACAAATTTTTCTGCGGGTTTTTCTTACAGTATTCGATCACTTTAGGAATTTGAGTGAGATCGGTTTCATTTAAAGTAACGGTATCGCCACCTTTATATACTGTTTCTTCATGCAGCATCCACCATGCAACCGGGGTCATTGCTTTTGGATTCAGATCAATAAATTCCTGGCAGGTCATATCTTTAGCGGATTCATTGGCTGCCAGCGCAGATTGTGCGTTCACCAGTGACAAAGCCGCTACAGCGCCCATAAAAATAAACGCTTTACGGAGAGATGAAATATTCATTTTGTAACCCATTCAATATAGAGATTATATATGAACAGGAGGAATAGCTGCTTTTAAAGAAGATATTCCGGCCTGTTCAATATGCAAGGAAGTACGATGTAACGCATTCCCGGAATTACATATCTTTCTTAATTTTGTCCCATTCGCCTTTAACTTTATCTTTAAAGTTGGCTTGTTTATCCTGAGTACAAGCCTGAACGATAGCTGGGGTTACGGTTGCAATACCCTGAACATCTAAAACCGCATCTTCTGGTTTATCTTTGTTGTTCAGCGCTTCAGCAAAACCAACTGCAGTTGGCTGGAAGGATTCGTCCACAGCCAGGAAATCTTCACAGGTCCAGGAGTTGACCGGTTTTTTGTTATCAGCTGCTTTTTGCGCATCCGCTGCATTGCTCACAACTGGCAGAAGAAGCAGACCACCAAGAATAACGCCTAATACTTTTTTCATCGTAATATCCTCAACTATAAAGTGAAAGAGCCGTCACGAATCAATTTCGACACTGAGGTTATAACCTGGTTTTCTGTATATGTCATGTTGATGGAAAATATCAAAATCAGATATTTTTATTTCAATACAATGAGTTACAGATGCATCAGATACTGCAATTAGGAAATTTTTATTAAATCGACTGCATTCTTAGACGCGTTTTTGGCATAGATTGATAGCAGGGGATTTTCTTCTTAATTTTATAGGGTGGTTCTATGTTATATATAGATAAGGCAACAATTTTGAAGTTTGATCTGGAGATGCTTAAAAAACATCGCAGAGCAATCCAGTTTATTGCCGTGCTGCTGTTTATCGTCGGGTTGCTGTGTATCAGTTTCCCGTTCGTCTCTGGCGATATTTTAAGCACAGTAGTGGGTGCATTATTAATCTGCTCGGGTATTGCGCTTATTGTCGGGTTATTCAGCAACCGCAGTCATAATTTCTGGCCGGTATTATCCGGTTTCCTCGTCGCAGTCGCCTATTTATTGATCGGCTATTTCTTCATCCGCGCACCGGAGCTGGGCATTTTTGCCATTGCGGCATTTATTGCCGGTTTGTTCTGTGTTGCAGGGGTTATTCGCCTGATGAGTTGGTATCGTCAGCGTTCAATGAAAGGCAGCTGGCTACAGCTCGTTATTGGTGTGCTGGATATCGTCATTGCCTGGATATTCCTTGGTGCAACGCCGATGGTGTCTGTAACGCTGGTTTCCACACTGGTGGGAATTGAACTGATATTTAGCGCCGCCAGCCTGTTCAGCTTCGCCAGTTTGTTCGTTAAGCAGCAATAATTACCCCGGTTGTCACCCGGATCATAGTCACTTTATGTGACTATGATCCGATTAATACTCTCTCCGCTACGCAGTGTTGTAGATCAATTGCGCACTATCATTGAAATAATAACCTGCTAGTGATTATTTCAACCTACTGAATTTCATCTAATTTTTTTCACTCCATGGCAAATTAGCCATTTCAAACATTATCATGGCTGATATTTTCCGTAGTCAGGTTTAATGTTTTAAAAGTGCTGTGGGAAAGTGAACAAAGAGTTCCGTAAGCGTTGATGCTATGGGCGGTTAAATAAGTAATCCGGGTTCATTTTTTTGCAACTGGCGTTGATTACATTGCATAAATATCCGTGTCTCCAGACGCTATATAAAAACCTGAAGACATGAATGCGTTATTTACTCAGGTAATTTCAATGCGTTAAAAGAAAGCTGGCAATCCAATTGCCAGCTTAAGTCGAAACAAGGAGACTCGATATTTAAATCGGATTACATTTTAACTTTAGTAATATTCTTCAGAGATCACAAACTGGTTATTGATAACTTATTCTTGGGCAGTAATCCGCAAACGTTAACTTTTTGTTTGCTATTTACAAGCTGATAACAACCAGGAATCTTACTTAGGATCAATATATGGAGTGCGTGATGGATAAATCTGAAGTATTGATTAGTGTTAATAGACGTATTAGTTCACGAAGGGTAAAGTTCTTATAGGCGTTTACTATATTGAACAACGATTCGGACAAGGATGTAAATAATGAAAAGGATGACATATTCGAAACGATAACGGCTAAGGAGCAAGTTATGATTTTTCTCATGACGAAAGATTCTTTTCTTTTACAGGGCTTTTGGCAGTTGAAAGATAATCACGAAATGATAAAAATCAATTCCCTGTCAGAGATCAAAAAAGTAGGCAATAAACCCTTCAAGGTTATCATTGATACCTATCACAATCATATCCTTGATGAAGAAGCGATTAAATTTCTGGAGAAATTAGATGCCGAGAGAATTATTGTTTTGGCACCTTATCACATCAGTAAACTAAAAGCTAAAGCGCCTATTTATTTTGTTAGCCGCAAAGAAAGTATCAAAAATCTTCTTGAGATTACTTATGGTAAACACTTGCCCCATAAGAATTCACAATTATGTTTTTCACATAATCAGTTCAAAATTATGCAACTGATTCTGAAAAATAAAAATGAAAGCAATATCACGTCGACGCTCAATATTTCGCAACAAACATTAAAGATTCAGAAATTCAACATTATGTACAAGCTGAAACTAAGACGTATGAGCGACATCGTCACCCTGGGTATCACATCTTATTTTTAGTCAGGACATAAGCAACTGAAATTGATGGCTGGCATGACGAGGGATGCAGATGCTGATTTCATTACCCCCGGTGATTACTAAAGGAGAGGCTAAAACGACTTTATTCCCCTGGTATGTGTATCCACCAGTAGAACCCTTCGTTGCCCGAATGCTGGCAGGAACTGTTGGCAGAACGGCAACATTTTTTTTGTCGTTGACCTCACCATGTCGATCACTGTGCCTGTATCCCACCTTACTGGCTGACAACCCCACTATGCCGCTGGTCTGTAAATCCCTCATATCTCTCCTCGCGCGCAATTTAAAGAACCGTTATTTCTCAAGAATTTTCAGGGACTAAAATGAACAGAAGAAGAAAGCTGTTAATACCGTTGTTATTCTGCGGCGCGATGCTCACCGCCTGCGATGACAAATCGGCGGAAAACGCCGCCGCCATGACGCCTGAGGTCGGTGTCGTCACACTCTCCCCCGGTTCGGTCAATGTGTTGAGCGAATTGCCCGGTAGAACCGTTCCTTATGAAGTTGCCGAGATACGTCCCCAGGTGGGCGGTATTATCATTAAACGCAACTTTATCGAAGGCGATAAAGTGAACCAGGGCGATTCGCTGTATCAGATTGATCCTGCACCTTTACAGGCCGAGCTAAACTCCGCCAAAGGCTCGCTGGCGAAAGCGCTCTCTACCGCCAGCAATGCCCGCATCACCTTTAACCGCCAGGCATCGTTGCTGAAGACCAACTACGTTAGCCGTCAGGATTACGACACCGCGCGCACCCAGTTGAATGAAGCAGAAGCCAATGTCACCGTCGCCAAAGCGGCTGTTGAACAGGCGACGATCAATCTGCAATACGCGAATGTCACCTCGCCGATTACGGGCGTCAGCGGGAAATCGTCGGTGACCGTCGGCGCACTCGTTACCGCTAATCAGGCAGATTCGCTGGTTACCGTACAACGTCTGGACCCGATTTATGTCGATCTCACGCAGTCGGTGCAAGATTTCTTACGCATGAAAGAAGAGGTCGCCAGTGGGCAAATCAAACAGGTTCAGGGCAGTACGCCAGTACAGCTCAATCTGGAAAATGGTAAACGCTACAGCCAGACCGGCACGCTGAAATTCTCCGACCCGACAGTGGATGAAACCACGGGCTCCGTGACGTTACGGGCGATTTTCCCCAACCCAAATGGTGACTTGCTGCCTGGCATGTACGTCACGGCATTAGTGGATGAAGGTAGCCGCCAGAATGTATTACTGGTGCCGCAGGAAGGCGTCACCCACAACGCCCAGGGTAAAGCAACGGCGCTCATTCTGGATAAAGACGATGTCGTGCAGCTACGCGAAATTGAAGCCAGCAAAGCCATCGGCGACCAGTGGGTCGTCACCTCTGGCTTGCAGGCTGGCGATCGGGTGATCGTTTCCGGTTTGCAACGCATTCGTCCGGGTATCAAAGCACGAGCAATTTCCTCCAGCCAGGAAAACGCCAGCACCGAATCGAAACAATAACGTTGCAGGCTTAAGGGGATTTTCATGGCTAACTATTTTATTGATCGCCCGGTTTTTGCCTGGGTACTTGCCATTATTATGATGCTTGCAGGTGGTCTGGCGATCATGAACTTACCGGTTGCGCAGTATCCGCAGATTGCGCCACCGACCATTACCGTCAGCGCTACCTATCCAGGTGCCGATGCGCAAACGGTAGAAGACTCGGTCACTCAGGTGATTGAGCAAAATATGAATGGGCTTGATGGCCTGATGTACATGTCTTCAACCAGTGATGCGGCGGGCAATGCCTCTATCACTCTGACCTTCGAGACTGGGACATCTCCTGATATCGCACAGGTTCAAGTGCAAAATAAACTGCAACTCGCTATGCCTTCATTACCTGAAGCAGTGCAGCAGCAGGGGATTAGCGTCGATAAGTCGAGCAGTAATATCCTGATGGTAGCGGCGTTTATTTCTGATAACGGCAGCCTCAACCAGTACGATATCGCGGACTATGTAGCGTCTAATATCAAAGACCCGCTAAGCCGTACCGCGGGCGTTGGTAGCGTACAACTCTTTGGTTCCGAGTATGCCATGCGTATCTGGCTGGACCCGCAAAAACTCAATAAATATAACCTGGTACCTTCCGATGTTATTTCCCAGATTAAGGTGCAAAACAACCAGATTTCCGGTGGTCAACTGGGTGGCATGCCACAGGCGGCAGACCAGCAGCTAAACGCCTCGATCATTGTGCAGACGCGTCTGCAAACGCCGGAAGAATTTGGCAAAATCCTGTTGAAAGTTCAGCAAGATGGTTCGCAAGTGCTGCTGCGTGATGTCGCTCGCGTCGAACTTGGGGCGGAAGATTATTCCACCGTGGCGCGCTATAACGGCAAACCTGCTGCCGGGATCGCCATCAAACTGGCTGCCGGAGCAAACGCCCTGGATACCTCGCGGGCAGTCAAAGAGGAACTGAACCGCTTATCAGCCTATTTCCCGGCAAGTCTGAAGACGGTTTATCCTTACGACACCACGCCGTTTATCGAAATTTCTATTCAGGAAGTTTTCAAAACACTGGTTGAGGCTATCATCCTAGTCTTCCTGGTCATGTATCTGTTTTTGCAGAATTTCCGTGCCACAATCATCCCGACGATTGCCGTACCGGTGGTTATTCTCGGGACGTTTGCGATCTTGTCGGCGGTCGGTTTCACCATCAACACGTTGACTATGTTCGGGATGGTGCTGGCGATAGGGTTACTGGTGGATGACGCCATCGTGGTGGTGGAGAACGTCGAGCGTGTCATTGCGGAAGATAAGCTACCGCCGAAGGAAGCGACGCATAAATCGATGGGGCAGATCCAACGTGCGCTGGTCGGTATTGCCGTTGTTCTTTCCGCAGTGTTTATGCCGATGGCCTTTATGAGCGGTGCAACCGGGGAGATCTACCGCCAGTTCTCCATCACGCTGATCTCCTCCATGCTGCTTTCAGTATTTGTGGCAATGAGCCTGACCCCTGCCCTGTGCGCCACCATTCTGAAAGCCGCGCCGGAAGGCGGTCACAAACCTAACGCCCTGTTCGCACGCTTCAACACGCTGTTTGAAAAATCAACTCAACACTATACCGATAGCACCCGCTCGCTGTTGCGTTGTACCGGTCGCTACATGGTGGTCTACCTGCTGATTTGCGCCGGGATGGCGGTGCTGTTCCTGCGCACGCCGACCTCTTTCTTACCAGAAGAGGATCAGGGGGTATTTATGACCACCGCGCAGTTACCTTCCGGTGCCACCATGGTTAACACCACGAAAGTGCTGCAACAGGTGACGGATTATTATCTGACTAAAGAGAAAGATAATGTCCAGTCGGTGTTTACCGTTGGCGGCTTTGGCTTCAGCGGTCAGGGGCAAAACAACGGCCTGGCGTTTATCAGTCTCAAGCCGTGGTCTGAACGTGTCGGTGAGGAAAACTCGGTTACCGCGATCATTCAGCGGGCAATGATTGCGTTAAGCAGTATCAATAAAGCCGTCGTCTTCCCGTTCAACTTACCCGCGGTGGCTGAACTGGGTACCGCGTCAGGTTTTGATATGGAACTGCTGGACAACGGTAACCTGGGGCACGAAAAACTAACCCAGGCGCGAAACGAGCTGTTATCACTGGCAGCGCAATCACCGAATCAGGTCACCGGGGTACGCCCGAACGGCCTGGAAGATACGCCGATGTTCAAAGTGAACGTCAACGCTGCGAAAGCTGAAGCGATGGGCGTGGCGCTGTCTGATATCAACCAGACAATTTCCACCGCCTTCGGCAGCAGCTACGTGAACGACTTCCTCAACCAGGGGCGGGTGAAAAAAGTGTATGTCCAGGCAGGCACGCCGTTCCGTATGTTGCCGGATAACATCAACCAATGGTATGTACGCAACGCCTCTGGCACGATGGCACCGCTTTCTGCCTACTCGTCTACCGAATGGACCTATGGTTCACCGCGACTGGAACGCTACAACGGCATCCCGTCAATGGAGATTTTAGGTGAAGCGGCGGCCGGGAAAAGTACCGGTGACGCCATGAAATTTATGGCAGACCTGGTCGCTAAACTTCCGGCAGGCGTCGGCTACTCATGGACCGGACTATCGTATCAGGAAGCGTTATCCTCAAATCAGGCTCCTGCGCTGTATGCGATTTCACTGGTCGTGGTGTTCCTCGCCCTCGCCGCACTCTATGAGAGCTGGTCAATTCCGTTCTCGGTGATGTTGGTTGTTCCGTTAGGCGTCGTTGGCGCATTACTGGCCACCGATCTGCGCGGCTTAAGTAATGACGTCTACTTCCAGGTTGGTTTGCTGACCACCATCGGGCTTTCCGCCAAAAACGCCATCCTGATTGTCGAATTTGCCGTTGAGATGATGCAGAAAGAAGGGAAAACGCCGATAGAGGCAATCATCGAAGCGGCGCGGATGCGTTTACGCCCAATCCTGATGACCTCTCTGGCCTTTATTCTCGGCGTGCTGCCGCTGGTTATCAGTCATGGTGCCGGTTCTGGCGCGCAAAACGCGGTAGGTACCGGCGTGATGGGCGGGATGTTTGCCGCAACAGTGCTGGCAATTTACTTCGTTCCGGTCTTTTTCGTTGTAGTGGAACATCTCTTTGCCCGCTTTAAAAAAGCGTAACGTGTAAATGAGAGTAAGGTTGAACGTGAAGGTTCAGTCTTACTCTTTCCTGCTAACCATTCACCACTCAACAACCAGCTAACCGTCAGGAATACCAGGCTTAGTACACAGCACTGAAAGTAGAAACCACTCCAGCCATTCGTCATCAATTTGAACAACACAATACTGACCCACATTCCCGTAATCGTATGAATTGTCAGCTTAATAATCCCAAACATGCCGAGTCTTTTCCTCCTGAAAATACCGATACCGCCTGGCAAACTGCGAAAGAGAACTAGCCGGTAGCCCGGCAGAAATCATCAGGGAAGAGTTTCACATGAAGCAGGTGTGAGATCCTGACCAATATTCAAATGCGAAATATGTCAGGAAAAGGTACCTGGCGAATGTTGCGCAAACTGATGTGGCGTTACACCATAATATTGTCGAAATGTGTTTATAAAGTACGATGTACTGCTATAGCCACATTTTTCCGCAATAGTATGCAGAGGAATTTGACGTAACTCGAGTAATCGTCTGGCCATCGACATCCTGGAGGCGAGTAATATTTTACTGAAACAGGTATTTTCATCCTGCAACTTTTTTTTGATTAGACTCTCGCTGGTATACATTCTTTCCGCGATATCGCGCAGATACCAACGTTTGGCGATATCAAAGCTAATAAGGCGTTCAACTTTTCCTGAAACAGTGCTGATGCTATTGAAAAGTAAGGGGATCAGTTCTTTCTTATGAGAAAACATCGATAAACAGGAAAGGTAGAGCATATTGCTCAGTATCGGTGAATTTACCCCGGATTCATTGAAGCTATCAAAAATCGCCGTCACCAGCGGCATGGGGGGTGACTGGTTAATTAACAAACGGTCTTTGCTGTGTAACCCTAAATTGCGTGGTAGCTGACGAATATTTTGTAAGTAATGGCAAACTGTCAGCTCATCGATATCCAGTCGTCGCGTATCCGGTGAACAAAACGCAAAATCGTCTGCCAAATTTTTCTCCAGCAGCAGAATACTCTCGTTATGCAGCGATATTTTTTGCTGTTCATGATAAATATCGAATGAACGACGAATGAGGATCACCGAGCAGACATGAGTCATGATTATCCCTTATATTTCATACTGCGATTATTTCAATTTCAGTATACTAATGAAATGATGCCAGACTGTTTCTTAGCGCAAAAACTGCCAGATTTGGTAGGACCAAAATTTATCCACAAAGTAGTTTTGCATAACAGTTAATTGATAATAAGTAAATGCAGCACGAATATATTTTCGCACAGCGTATAGCTTATGTTTATAAAAAAATGGCTGATCTTATTTCCAGTAAAAGTTATATTTAACTTACTGAGAGCACAAAGTTTCCCGTGCCAACAGGGAGTGTTATAACGGTTTATTAGTCTGGAGACGGCAGACTATCCTCTTCCCGGTCCCCTATGCCGGGTTTTTTTTATGTCTGAGTAAAACTCTATAATCTTATTCCTTCCGCAGAACGGTCAGTGCCGTAAAAATTCCCTTGCGCAACAATACTTGCCGCCGAGTCACGGTTCGACAATCTCTGCGCCGATCGCTCCTGATACTCTGTGGGCGTCATCCCATAATAATTTCGAAAGACGTAAATGAAATACGACACGCTGTGATATCCACAGGATACTGCAACTCGCTTAATTGAAAAACCATGTATAACAATAAGTTGCAAAGCACGTTGCATTCTACACTCAGTAAGCAACTGTGAATATGATGTCTCTTCTTCGCGCAATTTTTTCTTTAACAGACTTGGACTCATCAACAGCTCGCTGGCGATTCGGGCTAGTGTCCACTCATGGGCGATATTATTATTGATAACCGTACAAACTCGTGTTCGCATGTTCGGTTGTAAAACGTTCAGAAGCAGCGGTATAAAGTGCTCATCCTCAAGAAAAACAGATAACAACGCAAAGATTAATGCTCTTTTACGTAGCATTTCTGCATAGCGAAGATTCTTATTCTGCGATAGTTGCGCAACTTCCTGAAAAACAGGAATATCTCTACTACAGTGATGAACGAGTAATGAAGAAACTTTTTTATGTGCATGAAGATTTAATGCCTCCTCCTTGAGCATCGGGAGAAATAATGAAAGCGTGTCCCTTGACACGAATACAAAATTTTCAACACACTTATCTACTCGAATTTGGCTTGCATCCGCAAAAACCAGGTCACCGCCATTAAAATAGCGATATTCACCATTAACCATGGTGAGAATATATTTATGTCTTGCGTACGCAATTAGACAATTCCCATATAATGATTGCATAGTTGACTTAATATTACATAAACATATTACTGTTAATTAATGTAGCACGCCGCCCTCTTAAGTCAAATTGATTGATAAATAAATTTAAACGAAGCGGGAGAACAGGATGATAATGTGTGATGTTCTACGGGCAGGATGACTGGATTTATAATACAAAAACGTGTTTAAGAACGCAGGGAAATTAATAGTAAGCAAATAATCCCTTTTCGTGACATTAAAGGTAATCGCTACATTTAATAAACATTCATATAACATATATCTTATCAACACGATGAATAGACAGCCAATATATTATTGCGATTAATAAGCAACCGAATGCCCAGCTGTTTTTTTAAAGGCTGGGCATTCGGTTTTTACAACGTTATGTTATCAGGTGTGTTTAAAGCTGTTCTGCTGGGCAATACCCTGCAGTTTCGGGTGATCGCTGAGATATTTCAGGGAGGCTTTGTAGTCTTCCAGCAACAGTTCAGCAAAGTCCATTTCGAAGCCGCGACGACACATAATGCGCATCACCACGATGTCGGTGGCTTCACCGCCGAGAGTGAAGGCCGGAACCTGCCA
>NZ_JAENDM010000036.1:0-44013 GCF_019375075.1 Escherichia sp. XD33 | reverse complement strand
ACATTTTAGCGGCGGGACACGCCGTTCTTGCCTGTGGAGAGATGGTGCAGTCAGGCCGCCCGTTGAAGCAGGAACCCACCGAAATGATTCAGGCGACAGCCTGAACGTAGCAGGGATCCTCGTCCTTCAGGGCGTGGAGGATGTCAACAAACAGGTTGAATTAACTCCGCGCCCTGGTTTTTGACATTACCTACCGCGCGCGATACCGGGTGCCAGGTGAACTGGTTTGCTGGCACACAGCCGTTGGTAGCAATTTCTGATGCTTCTTTACCGCCAATCTCTTGCCGCATCCATTCCTGTGCAGCTTCTGGCGACAGAACCAGCGGGCGGCGGTCATGAATATCTACCAGACCCTGGTCTGCTGCTGCAGTGACAATTAAAAATCCTTCGGCTTCGTCACCGCGCTCAAACGGTGTGCTACCTATCGCGGCCATAAAAACAGGTTGTCCATCAGCGCGATAGATAAAATAAGGCTGTTTTTTGTCGCCTTCTTTTTTCCACTCAAACCAGCCATCGGCAAAACAGATTGCCCGACCATGTTGCCAGAGCGGTTTAAACATACGACTGGTGGCCGCAGTTTCTACGCGGGCGTTAATCAGCGGCGGTTTATCCCACCATCCGGGAGCATATCCCCAGAAAACCGGATCCAGATGAAGGTGTTCATCACGTTCACTGAGCAGAAGAACTTTGGTTCCCGGCGCGACGTTGTATCTGCCAATGGGTTCGGGATCGTAGGGAATATCGCGTTCAATATCTTCCGCGAGAAGCGCAAGGTAATCTTCACGCGTTTGGGATTGGGCAAAGCGTCCACACATAGAAACCTCCTGAGATCATACTGAAAAGAATAGGAGAGGGGGCGGGTAAAATCTATGTGATACAGAGGTAACGATGTTCCCGCTGTTGGCCACAGCGGGAATGAGGGATTACTTCTGAATTAAATAACGAATGGTTGGCCCGTCTTGCTGAATATCCAGCACCGTATAGCCGTGATTACGCGCATCCAGTGGAATATTATTGATCGACTGCGGACAGTCGCTCACCACTTCCAGGATCTCACCTTTTTTTAACTGCGGCATCGCCTCAAGGGTTGCGACTGCCGGATAAGGGCAGGGTTCACCCACCATATCAAGACGGTAATCAGGAATGATATTTTTCATGCGATCTCCTTAGCAGTCTGCGGTGCCGCACGGCGGAAGAAGCGTTTTTCCCAGCCGATAATCAACATCAGCGCAGTAAACAACAGCAAATATGTCACCAGCAGGCCACCCATCGGGCCAAAGGTTTTCAGCAGGTTGATTTTGTCCCAGTCGGTGGCCAGCGCCGGAGCGAAATCATCCCAGTAATACGCCAGAATGGTTGAGCCGATCACATTGCCCAGACCGACCCACCAGTAGTGCACCTGACCTTCTACCGCGCGGTACATCCAACCGGTTTCGCAGCCGCCTGCCAGCACGATGCCAAAACCAAACAGTAAACCACCAATTACCGCGTTTGGTCCCGCCCACATGATTTTGGGTTCAACACCTAACTGTACGTAACTGAAGATCCCGATGGCACTCACCGCCATACCAATAATGATTGCTTTCGCCATGTGGGTACGTCCGGTGATCCACATATCGCGGAACGCCGAAGTAAAGCAGATTTGCGCACGTTCAATCAGTAAACCAAAGCCGACGCCAAACAGCATTGCCAGCCCCAGTTTGGGTTGGTTCATCGCCGTGAGCAGCGCCCAGCCCAGCATGCCGAAAAAGACCAGCATCCCGAGACGAAAACGACGCCGCGCCTGATCCGGTTTTTGCGTCAGCGGTGAGGCGGCAGAAACTTTCTGCATTTTCACGGGAATACGGAAGATGGGCAGCAGGGTAAAGCGCGCGCCAAACCATGAACCAATGGCAGTGGCGATGGCAAAGAACCAGGCATGCAGCGAGAACTGAGGAATGCCGGTAAAGAACGCCGCCAGGTTACAGCCCATTGCCAGACGCGCGCCAAAACCGGCGATAATACCGCCAATAATGGCCTGCATAATGCGGATACGGCTGCGCGGCATGCGTAGTTTGACATTGTTGGCCCACAGCGCTGCGGCAAAGCAGCCGCCAAACATGCCGAGGATCATCATCCCGTCGATGCGGGTTAATGGCGATCCTTCCAGATGGATAATTTTAAAATAACCCCACTCTTCAGCATGGACGCCAAACAGCTGCAGGAGCTGGCCGCCCCAACGGGTAAATTCACCCGTGACAGCCCAAAAGGTGCCAGTAATGCCAAAATAGTAAGTGGAGAGAATACCCGCCGCGATGACCGCAGGGATGGGTGCCCAGAATTTAATCAACCAGGCGTGTTTGAATTGCTGCCATGACATGAATGTAGCCTCTGAACTCAGAAGGTTTGAAACAAGAGTCGCGAATCATACATCATGCAAATTTATTTTCGGGGTAATAATTCACAAAAATAATAGTTAGATCAAATTTCTCTCTGAACCTGGAAAGGCTGGCGACATCAGGGCTTTAATGCCACAATCCTCTTTTCTTCTCATGCAGGACGAATGATGAAAAAACTCGCAATTGCAGGCGCGCTCATGTTGTTGGCGGGCTGTGCCGAAGTCGAAAACTATAACAATGTCGTGAAAACCCCCGCGCCGGACTGGCTGGCGGGCTACTGGCAGACCAAAGGGCCGCAACGTGCGCTGGTCAGTCCGGAAGCGATAGGCAGCCTGATTGTCACTAAAGAGGGCGATACCCTGGATTGCCGTCAGTGGCAGCGGGTGATTGCCGTGCCGGGCAAGTTGACATTGATGTCAGATGATCTCACTAACGTTACCGTAAAACGTGAGCTGTACGAGGTTGAGCGTGACGGTAACACCATTGAGTACGATGGTATGACGATGGAGCGTGTGGATCGCCCGACGGCAGAGTGTGCCGCTGCGCTGGATAAAGCGCCGTTACCGACGCCACTGCCGTAATGAAATCTCCCCGGCTTGCCGCCGGGGATGAATTTAAATCACCTCTTCGATAACCCACACGCTGACGCTGCCGCCGTTGCAAAAGAAGGTCGCTTCACCGTTTTCGTCGGTTACTACGCTCTCTTGCCGGTTCCCCAGAAAATCACGCCAGGTTTTATTGCCGTAATTCTCTCCCAGATGAATGGTTTTTTCGCCATCATCCCCGTTCGACATGACCACCACGCAGCCGGGATATTCGTCGGTGCCACTGCGGCTAAAGGCAATGCAGTTCGGATGGTCGAAAAATAACGTCTGTACACCGTGGGCGAAACGCTGACGGGCGAGAATTAACTCATCAAGCTGTTCGATTATTGGCATATCTATTGGATAGGTTTGCCCGTCACCACCGACATCTTCGTAATGCGCACCGTAGAGGTCCGGATAGAACACCGAAGGAACGCCATTTTCCCGCAACAAAATTAGAGCATACGCCAGCGGTTTAAACCACGGTTCGACCGGCGCTTCGAGGGCTTGCAACGGTTGGGTGTCGTGATTGGCAACGAGCGTCACGGCGTGGAAAGGATCGGCTTCCACTAATGTACCCGTGAAAATCTGCGTCATGTCGTAGTCGCGCCCCATGCGCGATGCTTCATGGAATTTCATCTGCAGCGGCGCATCAAACAGCATGGTTTTGCCTTCCACCTGATCAATATACGTTTGCAGCTTATCAACTTCATGCGACCAGTATTCCGCCACAATAAACAGCGGCTTTGGCGCAACTTCTTGTACGTGTTCGATCCACTCTTTATAAAACCATGCCGGTATATGTTTGACCGCATCAAGACGAAAACCGTCGCATTGCGTTTGTTCCATCACCCAGCGCGCCCAGTATTTAATCTCTTCCGTCACGGCATGATTGCGGAAATCGATATTCTCGCCCATCAGATAATCGAAATTACCTAATTCATCATCAACCTGATCGTTCCAGCCTTCGCCGGTGTAGTCGTTAACAATTTTAAATATGCCATCTTCATCAGGGTTTTCGATATGGTCGATACCGCTAAAACATTTGAAATCCCAGATAAACTGCGAGTATTGCCCGGCACGAGCGGGGAAGGTGTAACGCGTCCAGCCTTCACACTCAATGATTTCTTCGTCAATTTGCGTACGGTCATCAGCATTTACACGCTGCACGCGAATAGCTTCTTTTTCATCCGCGCCCATTTTGTGGTTGACTACCACGTCCAACAGCACCGCAATGTCATTACGTTTCAGAGCATCAATGGCGGCCAGCAGTTGTGCTTTATCGCCATATTTAGTGGGGATGCTGCCTTTCTGATCAAACTCGCCTAAATCAAATAAATCATAGGAGTCGTAGCCGACCGAATACCCGCCCGATGCGCCTTTATAGGCGGGCGGCAACCAGACCATATTGATACCAATATCATTAAAACCGTCGGCGCGCTCGGCCAGTTCAGGCCAGAGCTTACCGCCTTCCGGGTAATACCAGTGAAAACATTGTAACAGCGTGGGATTACGCATTCTTCGACTCCATTCAAGGGGAACATTAGAAGCGTAGCCGTAATCGGATTATTCGCGAGCCATCGACTCATTCAGATTCAAAAGAGATTATCCTGCGGAGCCAGCACAAAGCCGCCCTGATCGCCATAGGCACTTAACACCGATTTTTGCACCGATGACTGACCGACCAGTTTCGCCAGTTCATCCATCCGAATCTGTAATAACTGCTTTACCTTGCTTTCGTTGTCGAGAATCAGGCGCAGCATCGGGCGGAGCTGCTCCTGCATCGTGGTGGACGGGTCAATCTCTTCAGTCAGATGTGCAATCTCCTGCACCGCATTCACATACGCCATCTCGCTGGCGATGAGTTCGTCCCATTGTTCTTCTGTTGCCAGGCGTAACATGAGCTGGCTTTTTTCGACGAGTTGTTGCCAGGCGAAATACAAATGCGGTGCGTGGTTCATCAGACTGGGTCCTGAATCAAAGAAGGGGAGAGTAACGACTCTTTCCAGGCATCGGCAATATTGCGCATTAATGCTTCCACTTCTTCGACTGCGGAGACATCGTTGCGTAAATTGGCTTGCAGCAAGCGCCTGACCATATAGCTATAAAGAGCAATCAAGTTTTGGGTTAGTTCGTCTTTGCTCTCTTCATCAAGACTCACCCGCAGTCCGTTCTCAATGATGTTGATCGCTTTTGACAAAGAGACGCCTTTGCCTTGCTGATTGTTGTCCTGCATAAACAGGCGCGCTCTAACCAGTGCGCTCAGCACTCCATCAAATAGCATGGTGACCAGCTGCTGCTGGCTGGCGCTCATTACGGCGCTTTCGACGCCAATTTGTGCATAGGCCTGGGTGCCTTTTGCCGCGTACATGACCTGTCTCCCGATGAATAATGATTACTTGGAATTACTGTTGTTTTCGAACTGCTGCGTTAAGTAGCTGCTGGTGCTGTTTAACGAGGTCATTAAAACGTCCAGTTGGGTAAATTGTTCTTTGTAGCGCGCGACCTGCGCATCAATGCGATCGCTGGCGGCGTTGTAGTCTTTAGTTAACTTATTCAGGGTTTTACTAACGCCATCGGTAGCGGCTTTAATAATGCCCGTTGTCGAAAGCCAACTGGTCAGGTTGCTGCCGATGGTGGTTGTGATGCCGGTTTTTTTACCATCGCCAACAATCAATGCACCTACGCCGCTGGCATCTTTTTTCAGTGCAGCGGTGAGTTTGTCGGCATCCAGTTCCAGTTTGCCATCGCTGGGATCGGTCGTGATACCAATCTGCGCCAACGTTTTATAGCTGGAAGAACTGACGGTATTACTCAGCATCGACTTCAACTGCGTCTGAATCGTCCGCAGCGTGGAGTCGCCGAGCAGTGCGCCATTACTAGAACTCTGGCTATCAGCTCCCGCATCTACGGCGGTGTATTTGGTCAGGCTGCTGAAGGTATCTATTAGCGAGTTATAGGCATTCACCCAGTCTTTAATCGCTGTTTGCGCTTTGGAGGTGTCCTGAGTGATGGTCAGCGTCTGGTTGCCCGTGGTGACATCGTTCAGGTTCAGGGTGATGTTTTCCAGCGCGTCGCTGATGGTGTTGCTGCTGTTCTCGATGGCGACGTTGTTGACCGTCAGCTGCGCATTTTGGGCGGCGACCGAAACCTCCATGCCGTTGCTGCTGGCACTGGCGTCATAGCCCATAAAACTTTGTAGCGCATCATCACCACTGACCGAGAGCGTCATCGCATTATCAAGGCCGGTATCATTTGATGTGACTGACAGACGATATTCACCGTTACCCACGTTAATGATGCTTGCGCTTACGCCTGCTTTTGCGTTGTTGATAGCATCACGGATCCCGCTTAACGACGAGTTAGCTGCGCTGATATCAATGGTAATCGGATCTTTGTCGCCGCCTTGTTGAATGGTGAGTTTACTGTCGCTGGTGGCGATCGCCGTTTTCGTATCGTCTCTGGTGGTGCGCGTGGTCAGGGTTTGCGCCTGCGCCAGATGGGTGACACTGATGGTGTATTTCCCGGCGATGGCGTTACCCGCGGTGGTGGCACTGAACGCGGTGGTGCTGCTGGTAGTGCTGGTGGCGGAAAAAAGATCGGCTTTAGACAATGCAGTATTGGCGGTCTGGAAAGTTGTCAGCGCGCTTTTCAGCGTACCGTAGGCGCTAAGTTTAGCGGTAAACGACGATTGCTGATTTGAAATAGGGGTTAGCGTCGCTTTTTGCGCGGCGGTGAGGCTATCAAGGATTGAACTTAAATCCAGACCTGACCCGACTCCCAGCGATGAAATACTTGCCATGCGATTTCCTTTTATCTTTCGACACGTAAAACGAATACCGGGGTTATCGGCCTGAATTGCGCAAAGTTTACGTTTAATTGTTTTTTTTAATAGCGGGAATAAGGGGCAGAGAAAAGAGTATTTCGGCGACTAACAAAAAATGGCTGTTTGTGAAAAAAATTCTAAAGGTTGTTTTACGACAGACGATAACAGGGTTGACGGCGATTGAGCCGACGGGTGGAAACCCAATACGTAATCAACGACTTGCAATATAGGATAACGAATCATGGCACAAGTCATTAATACCAACAGCCTCTCGCTGATCACTCAAAATAATATCAACAAGAACCAGTCTGCGCTGTCGAGTTCTATCGAGCGTCTGTCTTCTGGCTTGCGTATTAACAGCGCGAAGGATGACGCCGCAGGTCAGGCGATTGCTAACCGTTTTACTTCTAACATTAAAGGCCTGACTCAGGCTGCACGTAACGCCAACGACGGTATTTCTGTTGCGCAGACCACCGAAGGCGCGCTGTCCGAAATCAACAACAACTTACAGCGTGTGCGTGAACTGACCGTTCAGGCAACCACCGGTACCAACTCCCAGTCTGACCTGGACTCTATCCAGGACGAAATTAAATCCCGTCTGGACGAAATTGACCGCGTATCCGGTCAGACCCAGTTCAACGGCGTGAACGTACTGGCAAAAGACGGTTCCATGAAAATTCAGGTTGGCGCGAACGATGGCCAGACCATCACTATCGACCTGAAGAAGATTGACTCTTCTACGCTGAAACTGACTGGTTTTAACGTGAATGGCAAAGCAGCGGTTGATAATGCTAAAGCGACGGATGCAAATCTGACTACCGCCGGTTTTACACAAGGCGTTGTGGATTCAAATGGTAATAGTACTTGGACTAAATCAACTACGACTAATTTCGATGCGGCAACTGCAGTAAACGTACTAGCAGCAGTTAAAGATGGCAGCACAATCAATTACACCGGTACTGGTAATGGTTTAGGGATTGCTGCAACAAGTGCTTATACATATCACGATAGCACTAAATCCTATACCTTTGATTCTACGGGGGCTGCAGTAGCTGGTGCCGCGTCCAGCCTGCAAGGTACTTTTGGTACAGATACGAATACTGCAAAAATCACCATCGATGGTTCTGCTCAAGAAGTAAACATCGCTAAAGATGGGAAAATTACTGATACTGATGGTAAAGCTTTATATATCGATTCCACTGGTAATTTGACTAAGAACGGCTCTGATACTTTAACTCAGGCAACATTGAATGATGTCCTTACTGGTGCTAATTCAGTTGATGATACAAGGATTGACTTCGATAGCGGCATGTCTGTCACCCTTGATAAAGTGAACAGCACTGTAGATATCACTGGCGCATCTATTTCAGCCGCTGCAATGACTAATGAGTTGACAGGTAAGGCCTATACCGTAGTAAATGGTGCAGAATCTTACGCTGTAGCTACTAATAACACAGTAAAAACGACTGCTGATGCTAAAAATGTTTATGTTGATGCTAGTGGTAAATTAACTACTGATGACAAAGCCACTGTTACAGAAACTTATCATGAATTTGCGAATGGCAATATCTATGATGATAAAGGCGCTGCTGTTTATGCGGCGGCGGATGGTTCTCTGACTACAGAAACTACAAGTAAATCAGAAGCTACAGCTAACCCGCTGGCCGCTCTGGACGACGCAATCAGCCAGATCGACAAATTCCGTTCATCCCTGGGTGCTATCCAGAACCGTCTGGATTCCGCAGTCACCAACCTGAACAACACCACTACCAATCTGTCTGAAGCGCAGTCCCGTATTCAGGACGCCGACTATGCGACCGAAGTGTCCAATATGTCGAAAGCGCAGATCATCCAGCAGGCAGGCAACTCCGTGCTGGCAAAAGCCAACCAGGTACCGCAGCAGGTTCTGTCTCTGCTGCAGGGTTAATCGCCTGAATGCCTCTCAAACCCCGCTCCGGCGGGGTTTTTTACAATTGGCTTTTTGCGTAACCCCCAAATAACCCCTCATTTCACCCACTAATCGTCCGATTAAAAACCCTGCAGAAACGGATAATCATGCCGATAACTCATATAACGCAGGGCTGTTTATCGTGAATTCACTCTATACCGCTGAAGGTGTAATGGATAAACACTCGCTGTGGCAGCGTTATGTCCCGCTGGTGCGTCACGAAGCATTGCGCCTGCAGGTTCGACTGCCCGCGAGCGTGGAACTTGACGATCTGCTACAGGCGGGCGGCATTGGGTTACTTAATGCCGTCGAACGCTATGACGCCCTACAAGGAACGGCATTTACAACTTACGCAGTGCAGCGTATCCGTGGCGCTATGCTGGATGAACTTCGCAGCCGTGACTGGGTGCCGCGCAGCGTGCGACGCAACGCGCGTGAAGTGGCACAGGCAATAGGGCAACTGGAGCAGGAACTTGGCCGCAACGCCACGGAAACTGAGGTAGCGGAACGTTTAGGGATCGATATTGCCGATTATCGCCAAATGTTGCTCGACACCAATAACAGCCAGCTCTTCTCCTACGATGAGTGGCGCGAAGAGCACGGCGATAGCATCGAACTGGTTACTGATGATCATCAGCGAGAAAACCCGCTACAACAACTGCTGGACAGTAATCTGCGCCAGCGGGTGATGGAAGCTATCGAAACGTTGCCGGAGCGCGAAAAACTGGTATTAACCCTCTATTACCAGGAAGAGCTGAATCTCAAAGAGATTGGCGCGGTGCTGGAGGTCGGGGAATCGCGGGTCAGTCAGTTACACAGCCAGGCCATTAAACGGTTACGCACTAAACTGGGTAAGTTATAACGTCAGTAAATGCCGCACTTTAATTTTGACTACCAGGAGTTCTTAATGATGGTGCAGCACCTGAAAAGACGGCCATTAAGCCGCTATCTTAAAGACTTTAAACACAGCCAGACTCATTGCGCGCATTGCCGTAAATTACTCGATCGCATTACCCTCGTTCGCGACGGCAAAATAGTGAATAAAATCGAGATTTCCCGCCTGGACGCGCTGCTTGATGAAAATGGCTGGCAAACGGAACAAAAATCATGGGCGGCATTGTGCCGATTTTGCGGTGATTTACATTGCAAAACGCAGAGTGATTTTTTCGATATTATCGGCTTTAAGCAATTTCTTTTTGAGCAAACTGAAATGAGCCCAGGTACGGTGCGTGAATATGTCGTTCGTTTGCGCCGTTTGGGGAATCATCTACACGAGCAAAATATTTCCCTCGATCCGCTGCAGGACGGTTTCCTTGATGAAATCCTCGCCCCGTGGCTGCCCACCACCAGCACCAACAATTACCGCATCGCATTACGGAAGTATCAACACTATCAGCGTCAAACGTGTACCGGACTTGTGCAGAAATCCTCCAGCCAGCCTGCTTCTGATATATATTAAATAAGAATAAGATGTAGCGGAGTTGTTTTTGTGTTTACAAACAATGGCTCTACACTGCAAACAGACATAACAACATTCGGGGTGAATATGAAATTAGCACATCTGGGACGTCAGGCATTGATGGGTGTGATGGCCGTGGCGCTGGTTGCGGGCATGAGCGTTAAAAGTTTTGCAGATGAAGGTCTGCTTAATAAAGTCAAAGAGCGCGGCACGCTGCTGGTAGGGCTGGAAGGCACTTATCCGCCGTTCAGTTTTCAGGGGGATGACGGCAAATTAACCGGTTTTGAAGTGGAATTTGCCCAACAGCTGGCAAAACATCTTGGCGTTGAGGCGTCACTAAAACCGACCAAATGGGACGGTATGCTGGCGTCGCTGGACTCTAAACGCATTGATGTGGTGATTAACCAGGTCACCATTTCTGACGAGCGCAAGAAAAAATACGATTTCTCTACCCCGTACACCATTTCTGGTATTCAGGCGCTGGTGAAAAAAGGTAACGAAGGCACCATTAAAACGGCTGCTGATCTGAAAGGCAAAAAAGTGGGTGTCGGTCTGGGCACCAACTATGAAGAGTGGCTGCGTCAGAATGTTCAGGGCGTCGATGTGCGTACCTATGATGATGACCCGACCAAATATCAGGATCTGCGCGTAGGCCGTATCGATGCGATCCTCGTTGATCGTCTGGCGGCGCTGGATCTGGTGAAGAAAACCAACGATACGCTGGCAGTAACCGGTGAAGCATTCTCCCGTCAGGAGTCTGGCGTGGCGCTGCGTAAAGGAAATGAAGACCTGCTGAAAGCGGTGAATGATGCAATTGCGGAAATGCAAAAAGACGGCACTCTGCAAGCTCTTTCCGAAAAATGGTTTGGTGCTGATGTGACCAAATAATCAGTATAATGACAAAAAAGGGCGCTTTCACTAGCGCCTTTTTTATTTACGCGTTTTCAGCGTGCATAATAAGAAAATCACAACAACATACATCGGAGGCTGTTATGCCACTGCATAATTTAACCCGTTTTCCACGGCTGGAGTTTATCGGCGCGCCAACGCCGCTCGAATATCTGCCGCGCTTTTCTGATTATCTTGGACGGGAAATTTTCATCAAACGGGATGACGTCACACCCATGGCAATGGGCGGCAATAAATTACGTAAGCTGGAATTTCTCGCGGCAGATGCTCTGCGTGAAGGTGCCGATACGCTGATTACTGCCGGGGCGATCCAGTCTAACCATGTGCGCCAGACTGCCGCAGTCGCTGCGAAACTCGGTCTGCACTGCGTGGCGCTGCTGGAAAATCCTATTGGTACAACCGCAGAAAACTATTTAACCAACGGCAATCGTTTGTTGCTGGATCTGTTCAATACCCAGATTGAAATGTGCGACGCACTGACCGATCCCAATGCCCAACTGGAAGAGCTGGCGACGCGAGTCGAAGCACAAGGCTTTCGCCCGTATGTCATTCCGGTTGGCGGTTCTAATGCTCTGGGCGCGCTGGGTTATGTGGAGAGTGCGCTGGAAATCGCGCAACAGTGTGAAGGGGCGGTTAATATTTCGTCGGTGGTGGTCGCATCGGGCAGTGCCGGAACTCACGCCGGACTGGCTGTTGGGCTGGAACACCTGATGCCTGAAAGCGAACTGATTGGCGTGACCGTGTCGCGTTCCGTTGCCGATCAATTGCCGAAAGTGGTTAACCTACAACAGGCGATTGCGAAAGAACTGGAGCTGACCGCATCAGCGGAAATTTTACTCTGGGATGACTATTTTGCACCTGGCTACGGCGTGCCGAACGACGAAGGCATGGAAGCAGTGAAATTGCTGGCGCGGCTGGAAGGCATTCTGCTTGATCCTGTGTATACCGGAAAAGCGATGGCGGGTCTGATTGACGGTATCAGTCAGAAACGTTTCAAAGATGAAGGGCCGATTCTGTTTATTCATACCGGCGGTGCGCCTGCGCTGTTCGCCTATCATCCCCACGTTTAGCTCCGGGAACGCTCATGCAAGAAAGTATACAACTGGTTATTGATTCCTTGCCGTTCCTGCTGAAAGGGGCTGGGTATACGCTGCAACTCAGTATCGGCGGCATGTTTTTTGGCTTACTGCTCGGGTTTATTCTCGCGCTGATGCGCCTGTCGCCAATCTGGCCCGTGCGCTGGCTGGCGCGTTTTTATATCTCTATTTTTCGTGGTACACCGCTCATCGCACAACTGTTTATGATCTATTACGGCCTGCCGCAGTTTGGTATCGAATTAGATCCCATTCCGTCAGCAATGATTGGTCTGTCGCTCAACACTGCCGCCTATGCTGCCGAAACGCTGCGCGCCGCCATTTCTTCTATTGATAAAGGTCAGTGGGAAGCAGCTGCCAGTATTGGTATGACGCCATGGCAGACTATGCGTCGCGCGATTTTGCCACAGGCGGCGCGGGTGGCGTTGCCGCCGCTGTCGAACAGCTTTATCAGCCTGGTAAAAGATACGTCGCTGGCCGCGACAATTCAGGTGCCGGAGCTGTTCCGTCAGGCGCAGTTGATTACCTCGCGCACGCTGGAGGTGTTCACCATGTACCTGGCGGCTTCGCTCATCTACTGGATCATGGCGACAGTATTATCGACGTTGCAGAACCATTTTGAGAATCAACTTAATCGCCAGGAGAGAGAACCAAAATGAGTGCCATTGAAGTTAAGAACCTGGTGAAAAAATTTCACGGTCAGACGGTGCTGCACGGTATCGACCTTGAGGTAAAGCCTGGCGAAGTGGTGGCAATTATCGGTCCGAGTGGTTCCGGCAAAACCACGTTGCTACGCAGCATAAATCTGCTGGAACAACCGGAAGCGGGAACTATCACCGTTGGCGATATCACTATTGATACTGCACGTTCATTAAGTCAGCAAAAATCGCTGATTCGCCAGTTGCGTCAGCACGTCGGGTTTGTCTTCCAGAACTTTAATTTGTTTCCGCATCGTACGGTGCTGGAAAACATTATTGAAGGGCCGGTGATCGTCAAAGGCGAACCGAAAGAAGAGGCCACGGCGCGCGCTCGCGAGCTGTTGGCGAAAGTTGGGCTGGCCGGTAAAGAAACCAGCTATCCACGTCGTTTGTCTGGCGGTCAACAGCAACGTGTTGCGATTGCACGTGCGCTGGCAATGCGTCCTGAGGTGATTTTGTTTGACGAGCCAACGTCGGCGCTGGATCCAGAGCTGGTGGGCGAAGTCCTGAACACCATCCGTCAGCTGGCGCAGGAAAAGCGCACGATGGTGATTGTGACGCACGAAATGAGCTTTGCCCGGGATGTTGCGGACCGGGCGATTTTTATGGACCAGGGGCGGATAGTCGAGCAGGGGGCAGCAAAAGCGTTATTTGCCGATCCCCAGCAGCCTCGCACCCGCCAGTTCCTCGAGAAGTTTCTGCTGCAATAATAAGAAAAAATCAGCCCCGACGATTCACCTGTCGGGGCGGGACGCCATTTCAAGCGTGATAAAACAGCTTAACAAATCAGCATAACTCATTAATAACATAAGAGAATGCGATGGCTTGCAAAAGTAATTCATTGCCTGAATAATATAAATTATATATAAATCTTATTTATGTGATAGTTTGAATTATCATTATAAATGATACTCACTCTCAGGGGCGTTGCGGTTTACTATGCAGGATACGGATTTTTTCAGCTGGCGTCGCACGATGCTGTTGCGTTTTCAGAGGATGGAGGCCGCAGAAGAGGTCTACCATGAAATAGAGCTTCAGGCTCAGCAGCTAGAGTACGATTACTATTCGTTATGTGTTCGCCACCCGGTACCATTCACGCGACCTAAAGTGGCTTTCTACACCAATTACCCTGAGGCGTGGGTTAGTTATTATCAGGCAAAAAACTTTCTCGCAATTGATCCGGTGCTGAACCCTGAAAACTTTAGTCAGGGCCATTTAATGTGGAATGATGACTTATTCAGCGAAGCACAGCCGTTATGGGAAGCCGCGCGCGCACATGGTTTACGCCGCGGTGTCACTCAGTATTTAATGCTGCCAAACCGGGCGCTGGGCTTTTTGTCCTTTTCCCGTAGCAGCGCGCGCGAAATACCCATTCTTAGTGATGAACTGCAATTAAAAATGCAGTTACTGGTGCGCGAAAGTCTGATGGCTCTGATGCGTTTAAATGATGAAATAGTGATGACGCCAGAGATGAATTTCAGCAAGCGCGAAAAAGAAATTTTGAAATGGACGGCGGAAGGGAAGACATCAGCAGAGATAGCGATGATTTTGTCAATCTCTGAGAATACGGTCAATTTCCACCAGAAAAACATGCAGAAAAAAATTAATGCACCAAATAAGACGCAGGTTGCCTGTTACGCGGCCGCTACTGGCTTAATTTGATCTCTTTTCTGTTCTGCGTGCCAGATGCAAAAACCGGCTGAAAGGCACGCTCTCAGCCGGTTTTATATTACTGACGGTAGGCTTGTTTAATTTGCTTAACCGTTTTGGAAAATACTGCAGCCTGGGTTTCGTCTTCGATCAGCGCAAGCTGTTTTTCCATCTTTAACATCACGCGGCCCGCGTCAGCTTGTCCCATCGCCTGCAGCATCAGCGTCAGCATCGCTTTCAGGCAGGAGACTTCATTTGCCAGTTCTTGATTATTCTCGGCAGTAGAAAAATCAGGCGTACTCATTTATTTTCCTCGTCATGTTGCAATGAAAATTTGCGGTGAAAAATGTTAAGGCGGCGGAGTATACCATAAGCTTTGCTAAAAATAGCAGTGGTTGTTTTTTGAGCGTATCGTCAACGGTGCTATTAAATGCGTTAATATAATGACCAATAAATATTTTTATCATGAATGTTTTTTGCCCGTATTGTTTGGGTTAATTAATGTTACATATTCAGCGGGCTGATTTTCATTTTTGCTGAATAAAGGTAATTTTTGTCACATTTCGTCGCAGGGCTTACTGTGAAACGACCCGGTCAGCCGTTGGTGACGGGCGTGACCATAACTGTGGACAATCGAATTGACAAAAACGAGAGAAAAATCGAATACCCACCATTTTTAACGTTTCAAAGTTGCAATAAAAACCGCTAATATACGAATGACTAACTATCAGTAGCGTTATCCCTATTTCTGGAGATATTCCTTTGATCAACGTTCTACTTGTTGATGACCACGAACTGGTGCGCGCAGGGATACGACGCATTCTGGAAGATATAAAGGGTATAAAAGTCGTCGGTGAGGCATCGTGCGGTGAAGACGCCGTTAAGTGGTGCCGGACAAATGCCGTTGACGTGGTGCTAATGGACATGAGTATGCCGGGCATTGGCGGTCTTGAGGCGACGCGTAAAATCGCGCGTTCCACAGCTGATGTCAAAATCATCATGCTTACCGTCCATACAGAAAACCCTTTACCAGCGAAAGTCATGCAGGCCGGTGCTGCGGGCTACCTCAGCAAAGGCGCGGCTCCGCAGGAAGTCGTGAGTGCGATTCGTTCTGTCTATTCTGGGCAGCGTTACATTGCTTCTGACATCGCTCAACAAATGGCGTTAAGCCAGATCGAACCAGAAAAAACAGAAAGCCCATTTGCCAGTTTGTCTGAACGTGAATTGCAGATTATGCTGATGATCACCAATGGCCAGAAGGTCAATGAGATCTCAGAACAGCTCAATCTCAGTCCGAAAACGGTGAACAGCTACCGCTATCGTATGTTCAGTAAACTAAACATTCATGGCGATGTTGAGCTGACTCACCTGGCAATTCGCCATGGTCTGTGTAATGCGGAGACATTATCAAGTCAGTGAGTGATCAGTTTGACGCAAAAGCGTTTTTAAAAACCGTAACCAGCCAGCCAGGCGTTTATCGCATGTACGATGCTGGTGGTACGGTTATCTATGTCGGCAAAGCGAAAGACCTGAAAAAACGGCTTTCCAGCTATTTCCGTAGCAACCTCGCTTCGCGCAAAACCGAAGCGCTGGTCACCCAGATCCAGCAAATTGATGTAACGGTTACTCATACAGAAACCGAAGCGCTGTTGCTGGAACACAACTACATCAAACTCTATCAGCCGCGTTACAACGTTTTGCTACGCGATGATAAATCTTATCCTTTTATCTTCCTGAGTGGCGATACCCACCCGCGTCTGGCGATGCATCGTGGTGCAAAGCATGCCAAAGGTGAATATTTCGGCCCGTTCCCGAATGGCTATGCCGTACGTGAAACACTGGCGCTACTGCAAAAGATTTTCCCCATTCGCCAGTGCGAAAATAGTGTTTATCGCAATCGCTCGCGTCCGTGTCTGCAATATCAGATAGGGCGCTGTCTGGGACCGTGCGTTGAAGGACTGGTGAGTGAAGAAGAATACGCTCAGCAGGTCGAGTATGTGCGCCTGTTTTTGTCTGGCAAAGATGATCAGGTGCTTACGCAACTCATTAGCCGTATGGAAACTGCCAGCCAGAATCTGGAGTTTGAAGAAGCGGCACGTATTCGCGACCAAATTCAGGCGGTGCGACGCGTCACCGAAAAACAGTTTGTTTCCAATACCGGCGACGACCTTGACGTTATTGGTGTGGCGTTCGATGCGGGCATGGCTTGTGTCCACGTATTGTTCATTCGTCAGGGCAAAGTGCTCGGCAGCCGTAGCTATTTCCCGAAAGTGCCTGGCGGTACGGAACTGAGCGAGGTGGTGGAAACCTTCGTAGGTCAGTTCTATTTACAAGGCAGCCAGATGCGCACCTTACCGGGTGAGATCCTGCTCGATTTTAATCTTAGCGATAAAACGCTGCTCGCCGATTCCCTTTCAGAACTGGCGGGACGCAAGATTAATGTTCAAACCAAACCTCGTGGCGATAGAGCGCGTTATCTGAAACTCGCGCGCACCAATGCGGCGACGGCCTTAACCAGCAAACTTTCGCAGCAATCTACCGTTCACCAGCGGCTGACCGCGCTTGCCAGCGTGTTGAAATTGCCAGAAGTGAAGCGGATGGAGTGCTTTGACATCAGCCATACCATGGGCGAACAAACCGTCGCTTCCTGTGTGGTGTTTGATGCTAACGGCCCGCTGCGTGCGGAGTATCGGCGCTATAACATTACTGGCATCACGCCGGGCGATGATTATGCGGCGATGAATCAGGTGCTGCGTCGGCGTTATGGTAAAGCCATTGACGACAGTAAGATCCCGGATGTGATCCTTATCGACGGCGGCAAAGGCCAGCTTGCGCAGGCGAAAAATGTCTTCGCCGAACTGGATGTCTCATGGGATAAAAATCATCCGCTGCTACTTGGCGTTGCCAAAGGAGCAGATCGTAAGGCTGGGCTGGAAACGCTGTTCTTTGAGCCGGAAGGTGAGGGATTCAGTTTGCCGCCAGATTCTCCCGCGCTGCATGTTATCCAGCATATTCGCGATGAATCACACGATCACGCGATTGGCGGGCACCGTAAAAAACGGGCGAAGGTCAAAAATACCAGTTCCCTGGAAACCATTGAAGGCGTCGGGCCAAAACGTCGGCAAATGTTGTTGAAATATATGGGCGGTTTGCAAGGTTTACGTAACGCCAGCGTCGAGGAAATTGCAAAAGTGCCGGGTATTTCGCAAGGTCTGGCAGAAAAGATCTTCTGGTCGTTGAAACATTGATGTCTCTGTAGCAACATAGGGGTAATCTTACTGACAACAGATAGTTACCCGTCATTATGCAATTTAATATCCCTACGTTGCTTACACTGTTCCGTGTCATCCTTATCCCATTCTTTGTATTGGTCTTTTATCTGCCTGTCACCTGGTCGCCGTTTGCCGCCGCGCTCATTTTCTGCGTCGCGGCGGTGACTGACTGGTTCGATGGTTTTCTGGCACGCCGCTGGAACCAGAGTACCCGGTTTGGTGCTTTCCTTGACCCTGTCGCAGATAAAGTTCTCGTGGCTATCGCCATGGTGCTGGTAACCGAGCATTATCACAGCTGGTGGGTGACCTTACCGGCGGCAACGATGATCGCCCGTGAAATTATTATTTCTGCGCTACGCGAATGGATGGCGGAGTTGGGTAAACGCAGTAGCGTGGCTGTCTCCTGGATTGGGAAAGTGAAAACTACGGCCCAGATGGTGGCGTTGGCCTGGCTGCTGTGGCGTCCGAACATTTGGGTTGAGTACGCCGGTATTGCACTTTTCTTTGTGGCTGCGGTACTGACTCTGTGGTCAATGTTGCAATATTTGAGCGCTGCGCGTGCAGATTTGCTTGATCAGTGATCGTTTCGGTGCAATTTTCAGCAAACGATCAAAAGTGGTGAAAAATATCGTTGACTCATCGCGCCAGGTAAGTAGAATGCAACGCATCGAACGGCGGCACTGATTGCCAGACGATAATAAAATCAAGTGATTAACTGATTGCTTGATGAATGCGGGAATAGCTCAGTTGGTAGAGCACGACCTTGCCAAGGTCGGGGTCGCGAGTTCGAGTCTCGTTTCCCGCTCCAGTTTAAAAGACATCGGCCTCAAGCGGATGTCTGGCTGAAAGGCCTGAAGAATTTGGCGCGTTAACAAAGCGGTTATGTAGCGGATTGCAAATCCGTCTAGTCCGGTTCGACTCCGGAACGCGCCTCCACTTTCTTCCCGAGCCCGGATGGTGGAATCGGTAGACACAAGGGATTTAAAATCCCTCGGCGTTCGCGCTGTGTGGGTTCAAGTCCCACTCCGGGTACCATGGGAAACATCAGAATAATCAAAGCAATAAGCAGTGTCGTGAAACCACCTCCGGGTGGTTTTTTTGTGCCTGAAATTCATGTCCTGTGCATATCCTGTGCTCACGGGGTGCGATGAGCTGCAATCTCCAGCCTGGCAATGACGAATCGAACGTGTCGCCTCCAGCATAGAGAACCAGGCCGCTTTGCCTGTTTTCCGGTACGCTTCCGGGAAGGGGGGCCTGCTGAGCAAGCTGTAATGCTCTAGCCACCCTGAGTACAAAGTTGCTTAATTCGTGCAATCACCTCATCTCTGTACTTCTGGTGTCCGCGCATAGCCCGTGGATGGGCAATTCTGAAACAGATTGCATTACCTGTTTTGAACTCCCATAGCTTCCCCGGAATGACTGAAGAAGTCTCATAGCCGCTTAGCTCAGTAAGCACCTGTTTTATGATGTAGTCTGTTCTCCGGGCTCCAGATGCAAAGATGATGAAATCAGGCTCAAGGTGTTTAATTTGTACCGCCAGTAGCTTCAGCGAGGCTAATATGACTTCCTGCACTTCATTTTGAGGGCGATTGAGAGGGGTCAGTCCGTCGTAATCCCACGCCAGTAGATTGGCATACACGATTGCCTGGGGAAGAATATTAAGCTCCCGGGCCAGCCTGAAATGATATTGCGTGAAGCGGCTACGTGATTTGAGGTTGGCGGTGCCATAATTTTGTACCGGAAGATGTTTCCTGTAACGATCTACAGCTTCTTCAACCACCTGCCCGATGGTGACGTCAGGTATAAGTCCCAACACCCGTGATATCGTATTCTTACCATTCAGCGTATTCCAGCCAGCGGTTTCACGTCCAACCAGCATGATTTTTACCGGTGAGTGCCAGTATTCTTCAAAGGGTACGGGTAAAAATACGCCTGAGTATTTATTTTCATTCAGGTTAAATTACTGGGCGTCAACTTCCTGTAATATCCGTTTGTACGCGTCTAATAGCCTTTCCATTCTTCAATCCTGCCCCGTAATAAAAACACCTTCAGATATATATTATCTCCATGATATCAATCAGATACATGAGGATAAATATGCAAAAATCCTTCCGATTCACCAATTCATCCATCAAAGCCCTTCCGGCAAACACAGATACCAGATCTACAGAGCTAGAGGTATCTGATACCGAAGTTATTGGCCTCAAATGTCTCTCAGGTCGAACGGGTAACAAACGTTTCCTCCTGCGCTACACATTCCACGGTACCAAAAAAAGTATCAGTATTGGCAGATTCCCTGAAATTGATGTGGGGACAGCTCGCCAGATAGCTCGCCGTCATAAGGAGGCGATTGCACTTGGAAATGACCCCAAGGCAGAGCGCGATAATTATCGTGCGATGCCAACGCTTAGTGAGTTTTTTCACCAGACCTATGTTCCGTTCATCAAGCGCCATAAAAAGTCCTGGGATAAGGATGTTCAGCGTTTCACGCAATACATTGAACCTCGTCTGGGAAAGATACGTTACTGCGATCTCAGGGCCCGGGAAATCCAGCAGGTGCTTTTCGACATGCTTGAGGGTCGTATTCACGGCCAGCAGTATGCACCGTCTACCTGTAACAGGGCACTGGCTATTCTGAAAACTATGGGGCGTTATGCGCTACGACAGGATGTCTTAGAGAAGAATGAAGCCGATAAGATCCCTTTGCTGAAGGAGAATAATCAGCGGACGCGCTTTTTTGACGCCGATGAGATCAGAAGGATCCTCGACGCTGCGGCACGATACCCCAATAAGGCAGCCGGGGGACTGATAGCCATGCTGCTGTTAACCGGTACACGCAAATCAGAAATGCTGAATGTCATGCACAAACATATTGATCGGGATAACAGGTCGTTATTCATTCCTTATACTAAGAATGGTCGCAGCAGAACTGTGTATCTCAGTGATGTTGCATTATCCATTATTGATTCGATCCCACGGGCTGGCAGCAACCCCTATCTGTTTGCCGTAAAAGATAATGGAAAACCAATATCAGAACCCCGGTGGGCCTATGAAAAAATACTGGCAGAGTGCGGGATAGATAAAAGTGAAGTCTGTTTCCACACTACGCGCCATTCCGTCGCATCATTACTTGTCTCCAGCGGACAGTACAGTCTGTATGACGTTAAAGCCCAGCTTGCGCATGCCAGTATTCAGAGTACGGAGCGCTACGCAAAACTGACACCAGAGCGAATGCGTCAGACCGGGCAGGGTGTTACCGACCTTCTTTTACCCCCCGTAGCTACCAGTAAAGAACAGTGATTTTTGCATCTCTTAAACGTGGAGAATGATTATGCCGTTAAAGTGCCCTAAGTGCGGTTGTCGGAATACAGTCACAGAAACTGCCGGAAATATAGCAAAGGTGACTCGCGATGACCGGTTTCTGACATTGACATCCGGTTATATTAGCCCGGAGCAATTACCAGAATTGCTTAAAGAAATCATCAGGGCGATACAACGTCTCTTTAGATTCCTTGAACAGCGTGAAAGGAATAATGCGCCAGTGCTGATCTGCAAGGATTGTGGATATTATGAAAGAATATAGATGACCACTGAAGGAAATTCCAGATTCTTGAGCCTGTCTATGTAACCCCGATACTTAAAACGTATCGGGGTTTTTTACTTATAAGGATTGATTAATGAAGTTTATCGCTAACTGGCAAAGTCTGCCATCACTATCTCTTCCGGAGTCAGTAATGAGTCTGTTGAAAACAGAGCTGGTACTCCCATTTGAAGATGAATACTCTGCAATGAGTTTCTGGGATGAAGTCGGGGTGACATTAATATATGTCGAGCCCGATGATGTACCTGAAGATATTAAAGCGCAGGTATTAAATGTGATTCATCAGTTAATTGCAAATCCAGAATTTGTAGTCCGTCTGACAGATGACTATTACCTGATGCTTTCTGTTACGGAAGATAACGGGAACGGTATTTATCTGTTATTTCACCCCGATTGCCCTCTGAAGGGTATTGATTTATTAATTTCTATGGCCGAATCACGCTATTAAACACAAGCAAAACCAGGAACGCAAAATGAGTAAATCAAAATTAGTTAAAAATAATGTTGAGTCAGTTTCGAAGGAGATTAAAAATGAGGCAGAGGTTATTCATGAAAATCTCAGTGCAGATGAACAAACATTATCTGATGTAAAAGACTATCAGTTGCTCATTGAAACAGGCCAGGCAGAAAAAATCAGTCCTAAGGCAAGTGGTATGCTGACATGGCAACTGGCGATATCAGAGGTGGACAATGAACTTTATCTTCGTCTGGTGGCAAATGGCTGTGGAGGGTTGTTCTCTAAGGACTGGATCTCACTTTCAAAGATTGCAACCGTTCTGGAAACACAACCTGCTACCGGCTTCTCATCCGGAGTATTCAGGCCGTTATTCAAAGGGGCAAGCGCCAACAATGCAGGTTTTCTGGCTGCTGTTTTACGCTCCCCGGATATATGTCTGCTGGAGGCACATCCAGAGAAGTTATTTACTCATGTATTATACCCGGACTGGAGGGAGCGGTTGAATAAACTTAATACGATCAGTAGCCAGGAAAAGATTACAGAGGATTAATTTATTTCCTGCACTATTATACAACCAGAAATCACCACACACCGCTATTTACTTTCTAAAGGAAAATTTATTATGCAAACCCAATATGCCTTAAAACAGGCAGGATTAACTCTGCCTGTTACTAAAGAATTTCAGCAGCATATTACTACTCTTCTGGCAAATCAGGTTTTACAAAAAATAACTGAGGCAGTGGTTATTAATTTCCGTTATCCGGACTACAGTGCAGAATCCGGGGGCTTTCATCCCGTTGAAATACGGTTTGTCCGTAAGAATAATGAATGGTATTTTGATTATGTCACAGAATTTAGTTATATGGGGCGTGTCTACCCTGAGCTGGAAAAAGAAATTGATTTTTGCTGGTCGGGGAATTATGTCTTCCATTATCTGATTGGGGATATTTCACTGGCAGCAGAGAGGAATGAACTCTGGTCCCTGTGGGAGCGTAATTTTATGGAGTATCTCTCTATGGGGATTTACCGGGTAACGGTAACTGTGGAAAGTTGTTGACCCGTTATGAACAGGAAGAAAGCGGGCGGCTTTGTAATCTACTGCATGTGGCGTGCATCACAGCATGGAGATGATGTCTCTTTTTCCTGGCTGTTCGCATAAACAAGTGCAGACACGGGGGATCTCAGATCCCTCGTGGTTTTTGCCCCCTATGGAGCATTCTCCTGTAGCAGGGTGATAACGGTTAATCCATTACCCCAACGACAGTATTACACCGGTAATAAATGTTCATGAATACAGTTAGTTATGTGGGTTTTGAGGTGGGCTATGTCATCGTTGACGATAACTGAAGGTTTTACAGATGTATAAAACTCGCGGTGAAAGGATAGCAGAAAGGCTGTGCTGGATATTACTTCAACTGTATACCGGTAATACGGTATCGGTTAATGATATATGTCAGCGTTTCGCGGTCAGTCGCCGAACCGGACAGCGTGATTTGTTGAGAGTTGAAACTGTAACGGAAACTATTTCACCTGGAAGGGTAAGGCTGGCAAGTTTGATAAGGGAACGAGTTAGACGAAATTTTTAATCGAATCCATATCAATACTATAAAATATGAAAATTAACGGGAGTAAATATATACTCCCGTTATAATGCAACCTTTTTTTAACTACTCAAATGATATTAATTTAGGTGCGACAGTGTTTTTATGATGTGTTGAATTTGCAAGATTAATAATATCATGAAATGATTTCATGTCGTCGTCAGTGATTTCTAGGGCTGGATCAGCTAAATCGGCACAGGTAACATTTAACCAGTGTGTTAATGAATCAATCCTGTTTGAAGTAATATATTCAGTGTGACCAATATTCCACTTCCAGTTGATTATCCGAGCAGGTCTGAATCTCACCTCCCGAACCCCAATTGGCGTTACTGACTCTACGAGAGGGTATATCGTGTTAAGTACTTTATCATGTTCACTGTAGATATTTAAATGCCCCATTTTTGAACCGTAAGCCATTTTCATTATGTTCTCTGTATAACTTGTTATTGGGGTGGCTCCGGCCATAGAGATTGTTAAGAGAATATTATCATTTTTAATATAGGGTAATGTATTGTTTATTAATCGAGTCCCTAAAGAATGACCCATTATGATCACATTACGCTTTTCTTTAACGTATATCTCGTTTATTACGTGTGCTAATTTTTCTCTGTTATTAACTGCTGCTTTCGTTGCATTATACCAGGCCTGACGCGCTTTAAATGGAATGGAGATTGATGACAATAAAGGAGATGTTCTCAGGGGGAAGAGAGTATATAACCCCCACTTGTTCGCTATGTCAGAACTTAATATGGATAGTAGATTTGCCGATTCCCATTTATAGTATCTGACATCAAGGCCACACCCTGCTTTAATTCGGTTAAACCATGATATATCATTTTCGGTCAGAAACCCTGATACAACAAGAAGAACCGGGCATTTTTTCATGGTAACTCCATTTTTTAGCTTACAAAAATAGCACTCAATGAAAATTATATTATCCGTGTCATTACGGGGCGTTACTTGGCTGGGTGTAACGTTTCAGTGCGGATTGTATATCTTCAGCAAGTTGTTGACGGATTGAGGCCGGTTGTATTACTTCGACATCCGGTATCCAGTATTTCATTAAAGGCATTATCTGATCTGTGTGTGTTACACGTGATATCACCAGTAAATCGCCAGACCGGGAAGTATGAATTATTTCCTGTCCTGGCAATAGATGACGGTGGGTAAACCACGGAGCAACATGTGCGGAAACTGAAATAAGAGCTTCGATAAGGTCTTCGCTATACCAGATACCATCTGTCTTTTCTATTTTTTCATTAATTTCGGGGATTATCCTGAAAGAGATATTACTCATGCAAACGTCTTTGACAGATGAGATAACAAAGCTTTTTAATGTACTGTCATGGGCGGCAGCGAGATACCACAATCCGTTGTCATTAACCAGTCTGTATGGCTCAACAGCCCGAAACTCTTTATCTTTGTAATTAAAATTTACTTTCTTCTGTGACAGGATGGCATCGGATAATACATTCAGAATTGACATGAATGATCCGCAGTTTTCGTATGGACGTTGTTTTATCAGAAACGGGTTGTTTTTCGTGTTACCTAACAAAATACTCAGTAGTCTGTCATCCCAGCGAGGGAACAGCCCTTCAATACCCAGGATGCGCGTGAAATGACGTAAATCAGCATTGCTGCGTTGACCGAGAACACCGTCAGACAGGCGATAGCGACCATTTTGTCGAATCAGATTAAGATAGGACAGGCGCTGAGTAAGATCACGACGGATAGTTTTTTCGCAAACGTTAAATTCCTCAGATAACTCCCGGACGGCTAGTGACTCACCATTGTTCAGGCGAGTTAATATCAATCCGAGTCGATATCCAAGTTTATCGTGCTTACCCATTCGTTTATCCGATTAATGCCAGCGAAGAGGATATTTTCAGCAAAGTAACGGACAGGATGAGTCCACTTTTACTGTGACGGAGAAAAAAATTAACTCATTAATTATCAATATATTAAAACATTGCTGGAATCATCGAATAACATGTGGACTCATCCTGTCCATGTGTATTTTTACGTTCAGGGTGATAATTATCATCCTGACCTGTACATGACATGTTTTTGCTGCATATTTGACCATGCACTTTTGCCATCAAGTCGGAGAGGCAGGGGGGAACGTAAGATCCGAAGGTTAGAGAGGTTATCAGCAATTACAATGATGATTAATATTTTCATAATGTCGGAGAACATCATATTAGTTGAAATAACATAAAGGTGGTTCTATGTATTTACATATCAGAAAGTATCAACTCGTAAATGCGAGATGGCGTGATGTCATTGATCTGACAGATTATGAAGAAACAATCAGGCAGGTTGTCGGTACATTATTTGGAAATGATTTTATTGAGGTCAGCGTTGAAACAAATTGTTTTACTCTGACAGTAAACAGTACAAGCAGTAAAATACCACACGGCATACTGGTGAATATGGGGAAAAGGCTGGCGGCTAATCTCCAGAGTATCACCTGTCATGCCATGCGGATCTATCATGTAAATGGCCATCCTGACGCGCGGCAGTTATTTCACTGTTTTGATGCCGATTGCCTGTGATTAAGCCCCCAACTTCTGTTAAAGGAGTTGGGGGAGATTTAACGGTTATCAGACTGGAAGACAGAATGTCGGATATTTACGGGCTATGATATCCATCAGTGACTTCATTCGCGGTGTTACAGAACTAAATTTCATTTGGGGTATTTTTGCTCTTACCGCATTTTTTACATCAGTCACCGTTACTGAATAGCCTTCTGACGTCAGCCATTCAGCAACCTCTTTACAGGAATAACTTTTTTTATCTTTCAGCATCAGCCCCCATTGGCACTGAGTCAGCGCCCGGAGAAATAGTCTGACTAAAATATCATCACTACGTTTGCTTCCGACTTTTAGTTTCATATCAGAAAACACCGTCCGGCAATAGAGAAAATCACACCAGTCATCCCAGTCAGCCAGGGTCTTCAGTGTATGCGTTTGCCGCCAGTCGTCGAAAAGAGAGCGCTGCTGCAGAGCCTCTTCCATATTATCCCACGGGCGGGAAAACATCAGTAGATGCCCTTCATTCATGGCGGGCCGTACGGGCTGGCGTTTGAAATCGAATTCCAGATTAAGACGGATATCCTGTTCCCGGGATACCAGATCGCTTTCCGAGAGCCACATCTCACGCGTTGATATCAACGTACTTCGGGATAACGTCTGACCGGGTAAACGATTAAGGTAAAGATCTACCATATAGTCGTTATAGTCACTGCGTGGAATATCGGCAGGAGGTTTGACGCCAGCCCTGGCATGAACAACCGGTTTTCCCTGAATAGCTCTATAGGTTAACTGCCCCCGGGTTTTCATGGCGATAAGCTGGCTGACCTCATGCTTACATGTCAACATTGATGAACCCGGATCAACAATATCGCACAGCGACTGGAAGCGGGAAGACAGTGGACCGCTCATGTTTATCTTGTCAAGTGGGCAATTTGTCAAAAAGCCATCGGTTGTGACGCTGACAACCGATGAATCAGAAGGCAAAGCATTCATGAGTTCCCCGACAACGGCCCGGATAAATCCCGTCACATGCGCAGCAAAGAATGGCTGAGTAACCGATGATGGTGGGAGGGATCTGTTTAATCCACGGGCTGTATCAAAGGCGGTTTTGGCGCGAAGGCCCTGAGCAAGTTTACCATAAAGCGAGTTGCCAATTTCTTTCCAGAATTTCTCCTCCAGAGAACCTTTAATATGGCGATTACGGTTCTCACGGACCTGTTGAACAAAGGGAAGAAACACCGATGTTGATTCGCTGTTATGTGGGGAGGTGTCACAGATCCAGGGGACGATGATCCCATTATGGATCGTCATCTCTGCCCCGAGCGACAGAGCAAGTTCGATTTCAGGTGCCGTTGCCCATGATTCGCCACTTAATGGAAAGAATAACCCATATTGATCGGTCCGAACCGGCAGGCTGGGATAGGGAACTGATTCCGGGAACCGAAATGTGACAAGCGCAAATCCCATTACATGCCCACAGTAATCGTCCGGATTTTTACTGAGGCGGATGTTCCCGTAATCGGGTGTGAGGATATCTAATAGCCCGGTGGTATACGCTCCAGCCAGATCGTAGTCATACCAGTGATCAGACGGTGTAACCCCCATCATAAAACACTCATTGCGTCCGCCGTGGTAACAGTTGATCGGGAACGTTTCAAACAACTCTCTTGAAGGAACACTGGCGGGGTTTTTAATCGTCCGGAATGCCTGTTTCTCCGTGAGCCAGAGTTCACGGGTTTTAATGTGTGTCCCAAGGCAGACTTCAGGAGACATATTGTTTTCTTTAAGTGTTTTGGTGAACCGTGAAACTGCCATCGCCCCGATGGTGGCGGGGACACGATCAATCATCAGCTCCCGGGCGCAAAAATTGCGAACCTGTAAAGCATAACGAACCGCAATCTCGGCATCCCGCAGAGCATAGGCTTCAAACCCTGCTCTGTCGCCCAGAAGATATTCACGCATATTGGTTATGGAATAAGGTGCAGGAATGGTGAGTTTGGGAAGACCCAGTAATTCACCACATTCAGCCAGACCCATACCCCCGGGAGTGATAAGCAGTGTATCGATGAAAGCTACGTTACTGCAACGCGGAGGGGAAGTTCGTTTGTCAAACATTATCTGTTCAGTCTTTACGCGACGTTCCTGCTGTTCATCAAAATCGATACCGTAACGATTTTTGAAGCTGCTGACAGTACCGCGTATTCCTTTCAAAAGAATTTTGTAGTCTGACCAGAAATTGGCAAAGGAGGCGATATCCGCACGAATGAAATGCGCATATATATTAATAATACCGGGCCATTTTGTAATCACACCCGTTTCAAGAAGCGGTGTAATCGTTTGACAGAGAAATTCCTTAAAAGACAGCCGGGATTTTTTCTGTGAGTCAGGTGGATAGATAATGTTCGATATACCTGTATTATCGGGTAAGACAACATAACTCTGATATGACAGAATATCATTCTGTCGTGTTTCAGGGTTGAAAACATATTCGGTATCAAAACCGATATGGAGTGTCAGGTCACTTGAAATAACAGATACTTTTTTTGATGCAGGTGGTATCACAGGATAATCATCAAGCGTTTTAGGTCTTTTACGATTGAGCGCTGGCTCTGAAGTCACGGACTGATACCCCGAGGCGGCAGCGAGGATGTCCTGCAAATTATTGCTCATAGTTAACTCCGAAAAAATGCCGGGAGCTGTGTCCCGGCATAAAGAATCAAGATTTAATAACATTTACTACAGATTTGAAAATATCGGTTTTGTGTGATTCATCATCTACATGGATAAAGGAAACGAGTTTCCTGCCTACTTTAATCAGGATACCGCGTTGCGTCTTTTCCACAGACGGGGTAACGTGTGCAGATAACAGACAATGTTCATGTAAATGAAGAAACTTTTTTGAGGCGTAGCCGCCATGTAATCGGGCTTGAATGTCAAGATACATATCATCAAGAGAACCGGGTTCTCCTGATTCACTCAATACCGGATAACCCTTCTTATCAAAGAGGTTAAGGATAGATTTACTATCATGTTCGAACAGGGTAACACCGTAAATGTATTTCATTCGAAAGGTGAGGGAATCGGTGGTGTAGACTTCCTCCTGACGATTGAAATTTTTGAGACGCCTGGCTAATTCATTAAAAACAGCACGAGCAGTAGCCGTGTCCTGCAGGGTGTAGGTATAAAGTACGAAGCCATCTGTGCCGATGAGCTTTACTAAGTTGTCCATAATCGTGATAGCGAGAACTAATGCAAAGGACAGATATTTTTCATCGTTGTCTACAGCTGTGTTTGCTGCTTCAGGAAGAATGTTCAGTGCATTATTAGCATTATTTGCTGTGTTCTTAGTAACCATTTATATCACCTTTAAGTTTGTTTTGACGATGTGCATTTTCCCACTCAACAATATCATCAAGAGAGAATCGTATAGCCCGCCCAATTCTGATGAAGGGCGGGAGTTTTCCGGGGTTGCGCGATATATCTGACGCAACCGTGGATGCAGAAAGATTAAATCTTTCTGCGAACTGCTTAATGGTTAAATACATAAACCTCCGGTTTCAGAGAATAAGAAGCCACGCGGATTTAATATCAATCCACATTCTGTGATGACTTAATGCAGGGCCCTGCAGAAGCATGCAATGACAATACCGTCCTTAAACGAGTGTTGCATCAATCACGAATCACAGATCATAGGTTCATTTTGTGTCATAACTTTCTATGACCTGAGAAACCACTGCGTGTGATGTCGCTGCATTGTGAAAAGCGTAGCGACGGGTCGCCGTGAGTGAATGGTGATTTAGCAGATGGGAAGCGATTGCAATATCCCCGGTCGCCTGTAGTACCCGGGTGGCAAAGGTACGGCGCAGGTCATGCATCCGCAGGTTATCAATGTTGGCATCCCGACAAATACGGGCAAAGGTTGCACGCGGATATGCCAGAGGGCGGGCATTGTCGGTTAGTCGCGGAAAAATGTAAGTTTTGCTGAGCATCAGGTCCTGCTGGCACTGGACAACTGCAATGGCTGGAGGTGCAAGTGGGCAGGTGAAAGGGTGTCCGGACTTTGTATCAGGCAGTATGAGTTGATGCATATCCGGGTGCCAGTACTCCCATTTCAGGGTACATACCTCACCAATACGCATCCCCGTATAAAGAGCAAGCAATATAGAATCAGCTGCCGGTGTTTGCAGCGCTGTTGCCGCGTTAATAAAGCGCGGGATTTCTGTCGCTGACAGTGTGCGATAGCGAATGTTATTTTCTTTCAGATAGCGGACATGTGTCATCGGGGAATGCGTGATCCATCCAGCACGTACTGCCAGAGAGCATATTTTGGACAATATTGCGAGGATACGGTTTACTGTTGACGGACGTAATTTTTCCCGTAAGCCAGCAGCATATTGTTCCAGTTCTCCTGCCGTGATGTCGCGAAGTTGCCGCTTGCCCCAGAACGGGCGAACGTAGAGGTTGAGTTTTGACAACTCTGACTGAGGACTCTTTTTATACAACTGCAAATCCGGTAGCCACAGGTCATTGATGGCCTGTTCCACAGTGAATCGACGGGACTGAACCGCAAGACGATTTTTATCAGCAAGCAGTTTCATCACATGCTGACGGGCATCCTCAACGCAGAGCTGAGGGAACTGACCCAGGGTTTCATATATACGCTGATTGTTTATAGTGGCACGAAAGGCCAGCGTGATCCGATTGGGATACACCAGAGCACGCAGGTTTTGGCAGTGAATATCACGGTATTCCTGACAACCCGTGAGGGGATGTGGAAGTTGGTGAAGTGATTTGTTGCTGAAACGCAGATCCAGAATAGGCATCGTATTTCTCCTGTAAATGACACTGGAAAAATACGATGTGAGGTTATAGTCTGCCAGTTACAGCTTTCACAGTTCATCAGGTGAAAAAACGCAGATTCGGATATAATGGCAACACAATTCCATGTCGCCATTATATTAAGAAACTACAGTTTCATGATCTTGTTCGCTATTTTTTCGAAGTAAACCTCATTCTTAAGAAGAGTGATATTGTTTGTTTGAACACCCAGACCACTGGAGGTTGACTGGAAGTTGAGTGAACCACTTATCACTGTGGACTTTCCTGATAAAAAGGAAATCAACTCCTTGGAAGATGGTGCCCACTCAGGGTTTAAGAGTAATGCAATATAGATATATGTCTTACGAAGCAATTGTTCTATATCTTTTTTATGCCCTGTAGTGTTTTGCTTACCTTTAATGCAAATAGATTTGATTATGAACTCATCAGGGCTGGTTAAAGGCGTTTTAAACTCACTCAGTGATCCATCGTTATGAATGACTTCATAAGGCAGCATAGATAAAATGATCAATGCAATCATTTTAGGATGATAAAGGTAGTTATCACGAATGATTTTTCCTGCCTTCATTGTATTGAGCGTTGTTTGAATAAATACAAAAAGATATTCAGAGCAAAAGTAACAAAACACAAGCCAGGATAGGTCAATGGATGGAATGTTAATATCCTTAGGTAGTTTGTTTAGCCAGTATTCAGACTTCAAAAAGGTCCTGATTTCAACAGTATATTCATGCATTTTTGCGCTGAAATCAAGCATTGCTACTTGACCTGATTGTTCCGTAACTGTGTGGTCTATAAATGTTAGTGTATTGCACATTTTATCCAGCGTGTTTTGAAAACAAGAAAGGAGTTCGGCATTATTATTACCATTAACCGCAGATGAAAGTTCAGTTTTAATAAATGCATCCAGTAGCATACAGATTTCTTTCGGAATTACATTTTTACGGGATTGCTGTGAATAGAAATGTACTGCCAGTAAATTAAAGGCAGTGCACTCCTTTTTTAACCATTGTTCGAGCACTGGGACGTGCTGAAAAAAATTGATATGCTTAGCAGTAGATGCTGATGGAGATAGTACATGAAGAATATCTACAGCAGGCTTCATTTGCAATATTTGATCGGATTCGGTAGTCGTCATTAGTTCCAGTAATTGCTGTTCAGAAAATAGTTTAGACAGGTGATCAATGTCTTTTTGGTATTGATTAAGTTTGGTTAAATTCCCCGGTATACGGGTTACATTGTTTTTCATTTTCTCGAACATAATTTTATCCTCGTTTGAATTATTACACTGATTTAAAAAGTAGCATGTCGTGTTAGCGAGGTAATCCTAAAACGTGAATGGCAGCAGGGGTAAGCTTGAATCTGCGTAAGGATATGGCTTACATTTAATGGTGTAATTAGTGGGTTAGAGGCTTGTAGCTATTTAAATACAATAAGTTATGACGGTGTGTGGCGGGTGTAAATCGGTTAGTTTTTATGGTTAAAATATGAGCATTGTGAGATTTGAGATATGATGGTTTTTAAATTACATACAAGTTACCCCTGATGATCAGTATTAATACCAGAATGACACATGCGAGCAGCACCCAATCCTGTACTATTTATGATGGCTATACAAGGCTGAAACTTTGAGTCGTATGTTGCCAGGAGGATTAATGTCCACAAGGCCCAGATAGAATGATTTCTCAGATATTAAAGTTGAAACTTATTAACTATGTGAGAGGCTGATATTTATTCAGTCTCTCATTTGTTTTTATCGTTTTAAAGTTAAAAGGAAATAAATAATGCCTTCCGCCGATGAATCAGTGTGCTGATTTCCCTCAAATCAGCCTCAATACTACCAACATCACCAAAGACTTCACCTCTAATCTCACTTCGATTTTTCATGAAATTGGTGCTTAATAAGCTTTCTTTTTTTAATGCCATTAATTTTGGTTTTATATCGTTATAGAAGTGCTTATGGCTTACCCTGATGTTATGAGTCGAGTAGTAAACTGTTTTATACATCAAAAATATAAGTAACTGGCCGAGAAGATATTCTTTTTCAATGTATTTATATTGAGAGGATTTTTCGCGTTTCGCCAGGTAGAAAGCATGAGGTGCGATGATGGTGGGGATAAAATCCAGTGCTGGAGAGGTTTTGGTTTTTTCTGTTTCTCTTCCGGATTGAAGATGTTGAAGTACAGAGTATACAATGCTTAAAATTATGGCGTTACTTATATTATTAATTGCAGTTGGGTAAATATGCAGATTGCTTATCAATTCTGAAAGGCAAAGTAAAACACCAGTGATGTTGGGTTTTCTGCCAGAGATTGTGGTGCTGTTGAAAATGTGACGATTCTTACGACTTATATTGACAAGTTTATGAGTCCAGAACTCTATATGTTCGACGATTTTATCTTGACTATTTTTAATGTATTTTGAAATGTTAGTGATCCGGCCATTCAACGTTAGTTCATCAAGCAATATATCATTTTTAATATTGCGAATTTCATCGCAATGTTCACATTGAGAAACTATCTCATGTAATACATAACTCGACGTATTGCGGGGTGACGCTGATATGTAATCTAAAATAGAAGGCTCGATTTTGATTTTTTGTTTGTATTTTTTAATGCACTGTTTGATTGTTTTTTGTAGAGTATTTGAGATGTGTTTTTTATATTCTTTTAGAAAATCTTGCTCTAAAAAGAGTGAGGAGAAGATCAACTGCTGGCGAGATAATTTAATCTCAGGCTTGATCAATTTAATCCGAAAAACTCTTCCCTCCAACTCATAGCTGAACATGGAAGATAAGTGATAGTGGGGTGATAAATGTTCGAGTAACGACATTCGTGTATTCATTAGCCGCTTGAATTTATGGTCAGCATACATAAGTGTTTTTTTTATTTGCTCATCATAAAGTGGGCCGATAGCGCAGTTGGCAATACTCATTCTATCCGGAGACCTCCAGTCAGCAGGGGAATCACATTGACGGTCATCATTACTATCAAAGGGCATCAACGTTGCCGATTATGGATCATGTCAGCCCCACACACCAGAACGGGTGATATATGGATCATCATTACCCCAACGGCAGTTTTACACCATGGCTAATATGGATGCTATCTTACTAAGATAATTGGTTTTTAGCGAGTGACGAGCCAGGTTGTGTCAGTCTGTCTCATGTCGATATTACGGGGATGATGCAAACCTGAATGCTGCGATATTGGCGTGTCAGGGGAGGCATCTTACGGTATCATTTACCGCAATTTTTAAGATGCAAAGCCCTGCATCGCTAGCTTTTTCTTTAGACCAGGATGATTCATGAACGACAAAATCAGTCAGGACACGATCAACAAAGCCCTGTGGGCCGCGTGTGATACGTTCCGTGGCACCATCAGTGCTGATACCTATAAAGACTTTATCCTTACCATGCTGTTCCTCAAGTACATTTCAGATGTCTGGCAGGATCACTATGACGAATACAAAGAACAGTATGGCGATGCGCCGGAACTGATTGAAGCGATGATGGCCAACGAGCGTTTTGTACTGCCAAAAAGTGCCAGCTTTTATGCGCTGTACGAACGCCGCCATGAGCCGGGTAACGGTGAGCGTATCGATCAGGCTCTGCATGCAATCGAAGAAGCCAACGGAACCAAACTGAAAGATGCCGGGAAAAGCGTGTTCCAGGATATTTCGTTTAACACTGACCGCTTGGGTGAAGAAAAACAGAAGAACACTATCCTGCGTCAGTTGCTGGAAGACTTCGCCGGTGAAGATCTCAACCTGAAGCCAAGCCGTGTAGGTACGCTGGACGTTATCGGCAATGCTTACGAATACCTGATCAAAAACTTTGCCGCCAGCGGTGGGCAGAAAGCCGGGGAGTTCTATACCCCGCCGGAAGTTTCGGACCTGATTGCAGAACTGCTCGATCCGCAACCGGGTGATACCATCTGCGATCCAGCCTGTGGTTCCGGTTCATTATTGATGAAGTGTGGGCGTAAAATTATCTCCGGGCATGATAGTCGTAACTATGCCTTGTTCGGTCAGGAAGCGATCGGTTCTACGTGGTCGCTGGCAAAAATGAATATGTTCCTGCACGGGGAAGACAACCATAAAATCGAGTGGGGCGATACCATTCGTAACCCGAAGCTGCTCGATAAAAATGGCGACCTGATGCTGTTTGATATCGTGACCGCTAACCCACCGTTCAGCCTCGATAAGTGGGGCCATGACGAGGCCGAGAACGATAAGTTTGGCCGTTTTCGTCGCGGTGTACCGCCGAAGACTAAAGGAGATTACGCTTTTATCTCGCATATGATCGAAACCCTGAAACCGGGAACTGGCCGTATGGGCGTAGTTGTGCCACACGGTGTGCTTTTCCGTGGCTCCAGCGAAGGTAAAATTCGCCAGAAACTGATCGACGAAAATTTGCTGGATGCGGTAATTGGTCTGCCGGAAAAACTGTTCTACGGTACGGGGATTCCGGCTGCGATTCTGATTTTCAAAAAGCAGAAAGTTGATGACAAGGTGCTGTTTATCGATGCCAGCCGTGAATTCAAGGCAGGTAAAAACCAGAACCAGCTTAGCGAAGAAAACATTAAGAAAATCGTCAAGACCTACCGTGATGGCGATAACGTCGAGAAATACGCCTATCTTGCCAGCCTGAAGGAAATTCAGGACAACGATTACAACCTCAATATTCCGCGCTATGTCGATACCTTTGAAGAAGAGGATGAGATTGACCTGGTGGCGGTGCGAGCAGAGCGTGAGCAACTGAAGGTGGAACTGGCGAAGCTGGAAGTTGAGATGGCGGGTTATCTGAAGGAGTTGGGTTATGGTGCCTAAGGGGTGGACGCTTCTCCAAGTGTCAGATATTTGTAAGTTACAAAATGGTAATAGTTTCAAGCCACATGAGTGGGATACACAAGGTCTCCCTATCATTCGAATTCAAAATTTGAATGGAAGCGATAATTATAACTATTTTTCAGGTGTTCCTCAGGATAAATGGTTGGTTGAACCAGGGCAGTTACTATTTTCCTGGGCAGGTACAAAAGGTGTATCCTTCGGTCCTTTCATTTGGAATGGGCCAAAAGGTGTTTTGAATCAGCATATCTACAAGGTATTTGCAAATGAAAATGTTCATGGACACTGGCTGTATTTAGCTTTATTGCATATAACTCAAAAAATTGAAGCGCAGGCTCATGGTTTCAAATCAACATTATTACATGTTCAAAAAAAAGACATTGATAATCAATTTGTGCTTACCCCGCCTGTTGCTGAACAAAAGAAAATGGCCCAAATCCTGTCAACCTGGGATAAGGCGATTTCGGTGACGGAAAAGCTTCTCACCAACAGTCAGCAGCAGAAAAAAGCCCTGATGCAGCAATTGCTTACCGGGAAAAAGCGCTTGGGATTGCCCGCTGGTAGCTATGAATTTAAGATTACTCGCTATGGCTCGATCCCGAAAGATTGGGATTATCCAGCCATCAAGGAAATATGTACTCAAGTTAGCGAGAAGAATTCAGCCGCTGTAGATCATCCGGTACTCTCATGCTCCAAGTATGACGGTTTTGTCGATTCTCTGAAATACTTTAACAAGAAAGTTTATAGTGATGACTTATCTGGCTACCGGTTGATCCATCGTGGTTGTTTTGGTTTTCCGTCTAACCATATAGAAGAAGGCTCGATTGGCCTACAGAACCTTTATGATACTGGTATCGTTAGCCCGATTTATGTAGTTTTTCGTGCATCGCCTACTAAAGTTGACAACTCATATTTGTACGCGGTACTCAAAACGGACCACTATAAGCAAATCTTTGGTGCAGCAACTAATGCCTCTGTTGACCGCAGAGGAAGCCTCCGCTGGAAAGAATTCAACCAGATTCATGTGCCCCTACCACCATTGAAAGAACAACAAAAAATCTCCGCCGTCCTGTCCGCTGCTGACGCCGAAATCACCACGCTGGAGAAAAAACTCGCCTGCCTGAAAGATGAGAAAAAAGCCCTGATGCAGCAGCTACTGACTGGCAAACGTCGTGTTAAGGTCGATGAGGCGGTTGCCGAATGAAACTGACGAAAAGCGGGCCGCTGATTGACCGGGAAATCGACTGGCTGGAAGAGGTGTTGCTGAAATACGGCAATGATGACTCTGTGCTCTGTTTCTCTGAGCTGGATGGCTTTCTGACAGCGATTGTCTCTGGCCCGAATATGATCCCCCCTAATACCTGGCTTAGTGCTATCTGGGGGCGAGGTGACTACTACCCTCACTGGACCACTGAAAAAGAGATGACGCGTTTTGTGGGGCTGTGTTTTCAGCATATGAACGATATCGCTGGCTGCCTGTATGAGGCCCCTGAACAGTTTGAACCGATTTTCAATGGACGTGAGGTGAAGGGGAAGACATATACAATCGTCGAAGAGTGGTGTTTCGGGTATATGAAAGGCCGGTCTCTGGATGACTGGTCAGCCTTGCCAGAGGCCTTACGTCCCTCGCTGGAGGCGATAGCCCTTCATGGTATCGAAAAGAACTTCCCAGTGGTTGAGAAAATGTCACCTGTTCAATTTGAACAGAGTATTACTCTCATTCAGCCTGCGGCACTGGCGCTTTACCAGCACTGGTTGTCGGTGAGAATGTCAGAGGCATCATCCCGGCCTGTTCCCGTGAAGGGGGCAGAAAAACTGCCCGGTCGTAATGACCCGTGTCAGTGTGGCAGTGGTAAAAAATTTAAAAAGTGCTGCCTGCACTGACAAAGCGGAAGGGGGCTTGCTCATGGCAGTGAACAATCTGGATCGTTCCCGGTGGTACATGGGAAATGTTCTCTGGTTCGGAGGCTACAACAGCAAAACGGATCGGGAGAATAACTTTGGCTTTCTCTTATCAGAGAATGGTAATGAGCTGTTTTTTCATAAGAATGAGATAAGCCGGAACTATACACCCGCTGACAATACACCGGTGCTGTTCAGGGAAGGTACAGGTAAAAATGGTAAGCCTACGGCTTTTAATGTTCACATTCTTGATAAAACAGATGATGAGACGGCTGAGCTCCTTATTGAATATCTCCGGGCTATTATTGAGGAGGGCGTTGATTTCGCTCGTTGGCGTTATCGTGACTGCGTTATTAATTTTCTCACTCAGTCCTTTGGCGAAAGGGCTATAATTCGGTTAGTTACCAGTGATATAGCTGCTACAAAAGTCTTGCCGCTATTTTTAAAATCACGTAACTACGATAACCAGTTTGCACTTTTCGCCTCTGATAAGAATTTTGATGATTTGACCGCACAACAAATATCTCCTGCGGTCATGCCTTCGTCATTTATCGATAATAACATTGATCAGTTCGCTGTTTGGGTGAAAAGGTGTTCTGCGGCTACGGATTGCCAGGGGGCTTCAACATCGGACATCATCAATGAATTACTCAGCCATATATCTATAAGTGCTATTCTCTACCTGGCATTTTACGATTGTATAAGCAGCGAGCGGATTCTTGAACATCGGCATGATGATATAGAGAATTTTGTTCGACGTAGTTTCACGAAAAATAAAATGGATATACAACCATTTGTCCGTGATGCCTATCAGCAGAAATTCTCATCGAGAGAGCAATTTTATAAACATTCCGTGATTAGTCCTTTTGTCAATAAGTATTTGATTAAACAGAAGATGTTCAGGAAAGATTTCAGTTTTGTTAATGATATTGAGTCGAATACTGAAATTTCTTCTGACCCTGAATACTTTATTCTGAGTAAATTGTTACCGCTGATTGGGCGTAACGATGAACAGTCCGTTCTGAGTATTATTCTGCATGAGATATGGCAGGGAGTGTTGTCGGGTAAAATCCCGGTAAGCCATCCTTCTGTTTTCAAATTGTTCCCACAGTGTAGCTCATTGAAAATTCGTTCCCGGAATTTAAAATTATCCTGTGAGGCATTTCACTGGAATGCAAAACAACCTGACGGAACGATAGAGAAAAAATTCCTTTGTCGTTCGAAAATCTGCCATGATCCGCAGGTACTACCCGACCTCAGTCGGGATTACATCGACTTCACTATTTATGACTGGCTTGCCCACTATGGCATGACCTATCTGATTGCAGGCGAACCTTCTAAGCGGGATTTCCCAATTAAACTGGCTGGGTATTTCAATCGTATCAGAGAATTACATTCCCGCTTGCATTGCCGAAGTTGTGGGGTGCTGATGGTTCCAGATATGAAATATGCTCGTGTGGAAGTCAGCGTCTGGGATACAAAGTCGAAAGGATTTGTGAAAAAACCTTTCCAGGCCGCGTATCGCCTGACCGTCTTTAAATGTGCCAGTCATTCGTGCGAACAGTTTGGTATCGGGCATTACATTAATCACTGTATTGGTTACAAATGCAGCGAAATAATTGACGCCAGGGATTTGCATGAAAAATGTTCAGAAGGACGATTTATTTGTGCATCCTGTGGTTCCTGCTGTACGACGCATCAGGAGAAATTTGGTAATGTAAACAAGGGCGAAACAGAACAGGTCAAGTACAATCGCCTTTATCGGGACTCGCCGTTCTTTTCATCATAAGTCTTCGTTCATTTTGAGTATGTCCGTAAGGACATACAGTTTCACCTCTTAGCCAAGAAGGATTACCGGGTGGATAAGCACTACCAACCTAAATTCCAGGAAGAATACAGCGCCAAAATTCCGGCACTGACGTTACTGACCAGCCTCGGCTGGACGTTTTTATCTCCGAAACAGATTATGGATTACCGGGGCTATAAACAGGATGAGGTGGTGCTGCGTCCGGTTCTGCGTGAAGAGCTGTCGAAGCGTTCCTTTATGGCGGGTGGCAAAACCTGCCAGTTATCGGAAAAAGCACTGGATAACCTGATATCACAGGTCTGTTCTCCGGCGCTGAATGAAGGGCTGCTCAAAGCCAATGAACGGATGTATAACCATCTGCTCTACGGTATCACCGTCACGGAGTTTGTCGATGGCAAGAAGGTCAACCCCACCATTGCGCTGATCGACTGGGAACATCCGGAAAATAACCAGTTCCATTTTACCGAAGAATTTACGGTATTGCGGTCAGGCGGTGTCGAAACCCGCAGGCCGGATATTGTGTGTTTTGTGAATGGTATCCCGCTGGCCGTCATTGAAGCGAAAAGCCCGGCGGGTCACGGCAAGAAAGGGCCAACCATTGACGAAGGGATATCCCAGAGTATCCGCAATCAGCTCAACGACGAAATCCCGCAGCTGTTTGCTTACAGCCAGATATTACTGTCGATTAACGGGCATGACGGGCGCTACGGTACCTGTCATACACCAATGAAATTCTGGGCGGCATGGCGCGAAGAAGATATTACTTACGCGCAGATGTATGCGCTGCGCAACCATAAGTTATCGACTGAACAAATTCATGCGTTGTTTGATCATCGTCCTTCAGTCGATCTCAAATGGTATCAACAGTTAATCGATGGGGGGGAACTGGCAGTCAGCGGGCAGGATAAGCTGCTCATCAGTCTGCTTTCACCGGAACGTCTGCTGGAGATGACCCGCTTCTTCACCCTGTTTGATAAAAAAACCGGAAAAATTGTTGCCCGCTATCAGCAGGTGTTCGGGATAAAAAGACTGCTGGAACGCATCAGTACCCGCAGACCAGACGGGGGCAGGGAAGGTGGGGTGATCTGGCATACCACGGGGTCAGGTAAATCTTACACCATGGTGTTCCTCAGCAAGGCGCTGATTCTTCATGACAGCCTGAAGCGGTGTCGTATCGTGGTGGTGACGGACCGTATCGATCTTGAAGAACAGCTCAGCAATACCTTTGCATCCGGCGGCGAGTTGGCCGGGAAAAAAGACAAAGCCAATGCAATGGCAACATCCGGGCAGATGCTGGCGAAACAGATTGGCTCCGGTAAAGAACGCATCATTTTCACCCTAATCCAGAAATTTAATTCAGCGACAAAACTTCCTGAATGCGTCAATACCAGCCCCGATATCATCGTTCTGATTGATGAAGGACACCGGAGCCAGGGGGGGGAGAACCATGTGCGAATGAAACTGGCCCTGCCGAATGCCGCCTTTGTGGCATTTACTGGTACGCCATTGCTAAAAGAAGACAAGACCACCAATAAATTCGGACCGATTGTCCACGCTTATACCATGCAGCGAGCGGTAGAAGATAAAGCCGTTACACCTTTGCTGTATGAAGAACGTATTCCCGACCTTGAGGTTAACGATCGGGCAATAGATGCCTGGTTTGATCGTATTACCGATGGGTTAAGCGAAGCGCAAAAAGCCGACCTTAAGCGTAAATATGCCCGTAAAGGTGAGGTCTACAGTGCAGATGACCGCATCCGGCTGATCGCACTCGATATCGCCACACACTTCTCGAAGAATATTGATGAGGGGCTGAAAGGCCAGCTTGCCTGCGACAGCAAGATTTCCGCCATCAAATATAAAAAGTATCTTGATGAAGCCGGGTTGTTTGAGTCAGCAGTAGTTATCAGCCCGCCGGATACCCGGGAAGGGAATACTGAGGTGGATGAAAGCAAACTGCCGGAAGTGACGAAATGGTGGAAGGATAATGTCGGCACGCAGGATGAGTCTGTGTATACCCGCAATATCATCAGTCGTTTCGATACCGATGAGAAGCTCAAATTGCTGATAGTCGTTGATAAACTGCTCACCGGGTTTGATGAGCCGAAGAATACCGTGCTGTATATCGACAAGCCGCTTAAGTCCCACAACCTTATCCAGGCGATTGCGCGGGTGAACCGACTGCATCCACTAAAAAAGTTCGGTCTGCTGATTGATTATCGCGGTATTCTGGCTGAGCTGGACACGACTATCGGCAAATATCAGGACCTCGCCTCCCGAACTCAGGGCGGATACGATATCAAAGATATTGACGGGCTGTACAGCGCCATGAGCTCTGAATACAAGCGTCTGCCGCATCTATATAACCAGCTGTGGGCCATATTTGCCGGTGTTAAAAACAAAAATGATACTGAGCAGTTACGTGCGGTACTGGTGCCTAAAATGGAAGAACGTGACGGAGAGATGGTCGATATCCATCAGAAAACCCGTGATGATTTCTTCGAGGCGTTAACGGCCTTTGCCGGATGCCTGAAAGTGGCACTGCAGTCCGCCACCTTCTTCACCGACAAGAGCTTTACGGAACAAGACCGAAATCTCTATAAAGAAACCGTAAAACAGATGTCCAGCCTTCGCCAGTGGGCGATGCAGGTAAGTGGAGAGCAGGTCAATTATGACGACTACGCTGAGCAGGTGAAAAAATTGCTGGATAAGCATGTCACCGGCGTTGAGGTTCGTGAACCGGATGGGGTGTATGAAGTCGGTAAAATGGGCAAGAGCGAAAAGCCCGAAGAGTGGGACAGCAACAAAACCCGCAATGAAACCGACATCATTAAAACCCGCGTGACGAAGATGATTGAGCAGGAATTGCGTGATGACCCGTATGCTCAGGAGGCATTTTCAAAACTCCTGCGTATGGCTATCGAAGAGGCTGAAAAACTGTTTGACCATCCGCTGAAACAGTACCTTTTGTTCCGTGAATTTGAAGAACAGGTTGAAGCCCGTAAGCTCAGCGATATCCCGGATGCACTGGCGGTAAACAAGCATGCTCAGGCGTATTACGGTGTATTTAAAAAAGAGCTACCTGAGGTTTTTGCGGTAAACGACGTTCAGGTGCAGGATAAGTGGACCAAGCTGGCTTTTGAAGTGGACAACATTATCGTCAAAGCGGTGGCAGAAAACTCCCTGAACCCCCAGGACATTGAGAAAGTCGTTAAGACAAGTCTGCTACCACTGCTGTTTACGGCCTGCCGGGAAATTGGTGCCGGAATGAATCAGGTTAACCGTATTGTGGAAACCATCATCCAGATACTGCGCGTTGGTTTGATGAAATCATGAGTGAAAAAGAATCGCCATCAATGAAAGCGTTACGCATTGTCTATGGTGATGAGGTCATCGTCGTACAGTGTGTTCCGCGTCAGGTCGTAAAGGGCAGGGTGCTCATCAAGGTGCATCCGGACTGCCGGGTTATTGTCTCTGTACCTCCAGAAACACCGGAGCACGAGCTGTTGTCTGCGCTGAAAAAAAGAGGGCGCTGGATATACCAGCAACTGCGTGATTTCAGGGAGCAACAGACACACATTGTTCCGCGTCAGTATGTCAGCGGAGAAAGCCATTATTATCTCGGTAAGCAATATCAGTTGAAAGTGACAGAAGACGCTACTGTGCCGCAACGAGTGAAAATGTTGCGTGGGCGTCTGGAAGTGACTGTCAGACACAAATCGGCAGAAAAGATTAAAGCCTTGCTGGCTGAATGGTATCGGGAACGTGCCAGAGATGTTTTTCAGCGCAGGCTTGATTTACTGATTCCGCAGACCCTTTGGGTCAGTGAGCGTCCTCCGATACGTCTGCGGGCGATGCAAACGCAATGGGGCAACTGTTCAGCAAAAGGCTGTCTGACCCTGAATCCATGGCTGGTTAAGGCATCCTCAGAATGTATCGATTATGTTTTGCTACATGAGTTATGCCATGTGGCTGAGCACAACCACAGCGAGGAGTTTTACCGTCTGATGGGGCAGGTTATGCCGGGCTGGGAAAAGGTTAAGAAGCGACTGGATGGTATGGCTGGGATGTTGTTGGCAGATATGTAGTTTCTAACTTATTCCAATGGGCTCATTTGTCGGTGATGCTGCCAACTTACTGATTTAGTGTATGATGGTGTTTTTGAGGTGCTCCAGTGGCTTCTGTTTCTATCAGCTGTCCCTCCTGTTCAGCTACTGACGGGGTGGTGCGTAACGGCAAAAGCACCGCCGGACATCAGCGCTATCTCTGCTCTCACTGCCGTAAAACATGGCAACTGCAGTTCACTTACACCGTTTCTCAACCCGGTACGCACCAGAAAATCATTGATATGGCCATGAATGGCGTTGGATGCCGGGCAACCGCCCGCATTATGGGCGTTGGCCTCAACACGATTTTCCGCCATTTAAAAAACTCAGGCCGCAGTCGGTAACCTCGCGCATACAGCCGGGCAGTGACGTCATCGTCTGCGCGGAAACTGCTGGGATAACAGCCCAATGGAGCGCTTCTTCAGGAGTCTGAAGAACGAATGGGTGCCGGCGACGGGCTATGTAAGCTTCAGCGATGCAGCTCACGCAATAACGGACTATAT